>PLXB01000402.1 GCA_003151215.1 Ignavibacteriota bacterium | reverse complement strand
CCATTACAGCGCTTGCAGGATTTGTGCCATGTGCCGAAGCCGGAATAATGACAACGTTACGATGAGTATCCCCTCGAGATTTATGATACTCTCGTATTACTAATAGTCCGGCATATTCCCCTTGTGCTCCTGCGTTAGGCTGCAGGCTAACTGCATCGAAACCGGTGATCTCACAGAGAGAATCTTCTAATAACTTGAAAACTTTCTGGTAACCAAGCGTCTGGTCGAGCGGTGCAAAAGGATGAATCCGCCCAAATTCCTGCCATGTGACCGGTATCATCTCACTTGTAGCATTGAGCTTCATTGTACATGAACCGAGCGCTATCATTGAATGCGCAAGAGAAAGATCGCGATTCTCGAGCAGCTTCAAATAACGAAGCATCTCTGTTTCGGAATGATATGTATTAAAAACAGGATGAGTGAGGTAACTCGTTGTCCTTTTTACTTCGCCGGGAATAGAGAGGGCAATATTAATTTGAACATGATTGGTCGCCTCTACGCCTGATACTCTGGAAAATACTTCTACAATAGCATTGACATCTTCAATTGTCGTTGTTTCATCCAATGAAATACCTACTCCATTGCTGAAATATCTAAAATTCATTTTTGCTGCTTCGGCATGTCTCTGAATTTCTACAAGTTTTTCGTCAGTGAGATTTATTTTCAGCGTATCAAAGAAATTCGAATGAGCGAGTTTATATCCGCCTTTCTCTATATGTTTTGAAAGAAGTGAAGTCAAACCGTGGACTCGTTCGGCAATCACTTTCAATCCATGCGGCCCGTGATAGACGGCATACATTGCTGCCATATTTGCCAAAAGCGCCTGTGCTGTGCAAATATTGCTTGTTGCCTTATCGCGGCGGATATGCTGTTCACGAGTTTGCAATGCCATGCGCAGCGCAGGTTTGCCATGTGAATCGATCGAAACTCCGATAATACGTCCAGGCATTTGACGCTTAAATTTTTCTTTTGCAGAAAAAAAAGCAGCGTGAGGTCCTCCATATCCGAGCTGCACACCAAACCGTTGTGCTGAGCCAAAAACAATGTCTGCTCCGAATTCTCCCGGGGCTTTCATGAGTGCCAAGCCGAGAAGATCAGCAGCCACTGCAACATCGGCATGATGCTCATGAGCTACTGTGCAAAAATTCTCATAATTTATGATCTCACCGTTGCCATTAGGATATTGCAAGATCGAACCGAAAATTTTGCCATTCCATGATTTCTCCAATTTCATTGGATCACCGATAAGAAGTTCTATCCCAAGAGGAGCAGAACGCGTTATCAGAATATCGATCGTTTGGGGAAAGCAATCTTCCGATACAAAAAGAATGTTCGCCCCTTTTTCCTCCATTTGCTGGCTTCGATGTGCATACATCAAATGCATTGCCTCGGCAGCAGCCGTGCCCTCATCAAGTAGAGAAGCATTGGTGATCTCCATTCCGGTAAGATCTATAACCATCGTTTGAAAATTTAGAAGAGATTCTAATCTTCCTTGCGCGATCTCTGCCTGATAAGGAGTATATTGTGTGTACCAACCCGGATTTTCCATCAGATTGCGCAATATGACCGGAGGTGTGACGCAATCATAATAGCCCATGCCGATATATGACTTATAGACCTTGTTCTTAGAAGCGATCTGTTTAAATTCTTCCAAGAACTCTACTTCGGTCTTGGCTTTTACACCATTGAGAGCTTGTTTTAGGCGAATTTTCGACGGAATCGTCTGTTCGATAAGATCATCGAGCGTCGCTGCTCCAATAAAATCGAGCATTTTTTGCTGTTCTTCGGCATTGGGTCCGATATGGCGGTCTTGGAATCTATCGTAGCGGTGTAAAACAGTGTTCATTCGGTCTTGTTTAATGAGTAGCACAATGAAACATAAAATGAGAGAGAAAAATTTATGCCAACAATAACTCGGGGAATCAGCCTTGAATATCCGTAAATTTGCATAGTAAACAATACCTAATAAATATGGCAAGCCAATTTTCATTCGATGTTGTCAGTCAGTTCGATGAGCAGGAAGTAGATAATGCAGTCAATCAGGCACGAAAAGAAGTCGAGCAGCGGTATGATTTCAAGGGATCGAATACCGTGATAGATATGAATCTGAAAGAGAAAACCATCACGCTTCATACAAGCGACGATATGAAACTTCGCGCCCTTCATGAAATATTGAATGGCAAGATGATCAAACGCGGAATCTCGCTTAAGGTACTCGACTACGGTAAGGAAGAACCTGCAACCGGCGGTTCAATTCGTCAGGTCATCAAGCTCAAAAGTGGATTGGAATCCGAACAAGCAAAGCAAATCACGAAAATGGTTAAGGATTTGAAAATGAAAGTTCAAGCTGCGATTCAGGGCGAGGAAGTACGCATTACCGGAAAGAGCAAGGACGATCTGCAAACGGCGATGCAAACTCTGAAAGCACAGAACTTCGACTTCCCCATCCAATTCACCAACTACCGGTAAAGCTGAATGCTGAAATTGCAGTTTGTGGTATTTTGTGTTTTTGCATATCTTTTAATATACTCTCCTCCACGAAATCATATTTCGATCAACGATGCGGATACTTCTGCACTAAAAGCAAAACCGAAGAAAAAACATCCACAGCTTGATGTGATTGTCCTCGATGCCGGCCATGGCGGCAAAGATCCCGGCGCAATAGGTACAAACGGATATAAAGAAAAGCAGGCTACGCTTGCAATTGTATTGAAACTCGGAGAACTGATCAAAGAGGAATTACCTGAAACTGAAGTTGTTTATACTCGGAAATCAGATAAATTCATTGAACTATATCGGCGCGGCGAGATAGCAAATGAAAATAAAGGTAAGCTTTTTATCAGCATTCATTGCAATTCGACTCCGGAAAAGCCTACCAAAGCAGGCGGCACGGCAACGTATATCTTGCGTCCCGGAAAAACGGATGCTGCGATCACGGTTGCAGCGCGGGAAAATGCCGTGATCGAATTTGAGAAAAATAAAAAGCGCTATGATGCGCTTTCCGATATCGATTTTATTTTAACATCGATGTCCCGTTCACAGGATGTGAAGTTTTCTGAAAAATTCGCATCACTGGTCCAAAAGGAATTGAAGAAATCGGTCGGGTTTCAAAATAATGGTGTCGAACAGGCAGGCTTTTTTGTCCTTATCGGCGCATCAATGCCGAATGTACTTATCGAAACTGCGTTCATCTCCAATCTAAAAGAGGAAGCATTCCTCAAAAGTTCTGCAGGACAGTTGAAATATGCGAAAGGAATTCTGGAAGCGATCAAAAAATATAAAGATATATATGGGGCATCTTAGCCTTACCATTGCAACTTCTCTATTCTCTCCATAATCTTCTCCGTTGCGCCTTGAGACGAATAGACGTAATTCTTTGCGGTAAGCGAAGCAACACTTCTTGCCATATCAGTAGTAAACCAATGGGCAAAAGCTTCAACGAATTCTTCCTTCCTTCCTATCTGTGCGACTGCTCCAAGTCCGATAAGCGCCGATACTTCTTTCGAGCGTTTATGATTAGATCCAACGATTGAAGGCACACCCCAGACGGCAGGCTCAAGGACATTATGCACTCCGACTCCGAATCCTCCGCCCACGTACGCGAACGACGCGAACTGATATAAAGCGAAGAGTTTCCCTATACTATCTACGATAATGATCTTTTCGTCTTTGTAATTGGAGATCGCCGAAAGTAAGATAGCGCCTTTTCCACATTGAGATAGCAATGCCTCAATGCGCGGTTTATCAACTTCATGCGGAGCAATAATAGCAAATAATTTCTCACCGTCATTAATTGCTTTTTTTATCACTGGCACGATAAACTCTTCATCATACGTCCAAGTACTGCCCCCAACGAGAACTTTCAGATTTTCGGATGTTATTGTTTGTAGAATATTTACCGGGAGCATTTGATCTGAACTCTCTTCAACAATTCTCCTTCGTGCGATAACTTGATCGCAGCGCGTATCTCCGGCAACGATTATCTCACGGAGATGGCGGGCAATTTTGACTATTGCTGTTTTATCGGCTTCCGTTATTGTGCATATAGTATTCATAAATGAATACGTCTTGCCATAAAGAGCGTGAATCAATGGCAGTGACTTCCCAAATGAAGAGTCGAACGTTGCACTAAAAAGCATCATTGGAATATTCCGGTCATGAACTTCATGCACAAAATTATGCCAGAGGTCATACCGGGCGAAAAGGACAAGATGCGGCTTTATGACATCAAAAAACCATTCTACGTCACCATTGGAATCGAATGGGAGATACGTAATAATATCAGGGAGTTTATAGGTACCAATTGCATTATCATATCCACTCGGAGAAAAGAATGTAAGGTGGATATGAACATCGGTATATTTTTCTTTCAACGCAGAAATGACGGGTTTTGCCTGCTCAAGTTCTCCGAATGATGAAACATGGATGAGGATTCGCTTACGCAGCGGATTAACCGTCGGATAATATTTTTCGATCGTTGAAAAGAGATTCTTTCTGCCCTCGACTCCGCGTCTGATCTTCGTATCAAATAAAGCCAGGGCACCGAGAATGATCCGGAAGAAAAAAAGAAAAACCGAATAGAGAAAATACATCCCTATTAAATATGCTGTTCGGCGTGATAAGAACTGCGCACCAGCGGGCCTGATTCGACATTGCGAAATCCCATATCCATTCCTATATCACGCAGTTCTTTGAATTCATCAGGATGCAGGAAACGATGCACGGGCAGATGATTAGGCGTCGGCTGCAAATATTGTCCCAAAGTCAGAACATCAACTTTGATTTCAGCAAGATCTGTCATG
>PLXB01000512.1 GCA_003151215.1 Ignavibacteriota bacterium | reverse complement strand
TCGCCATTCCTTTTTCGTCGATCGTAAGTGCGATCACTGCTGCACCATATCTTTTACAAAGCGGAAGAACATGAGCCATGCGTTCTTCGCCATCTTCCATATTGATGGAATTGACAATTGCACGCCCGGCATAAAGCTTCAGTGCTTCTTCGATGACAGGATATTCCGTCGAATCAATAACCAGGGGAAGTGTGACCTGCGTATTAAAAAATTTCATTACTTCACGCATATCTCGAACTTCATCGCGTCCGACGTATGCTACACAGAGATCAAGCATGTGGGCGCCTTCTTTCACCTGTTCGCGTGCCATGCCGACAGCAGATTCGTAGTCTTCAGCCAAAATAAGATCGCGGAATTTCTTCGATCCGTTCGTATTGCAGCGTTCACCGACAATAACCGGAGCAGGCTCCTGTGCAAGAGGAGATGCCGAATAAATTGACGCAGCAGCCGGAGTCCAGGTTACCTGCCGGTTTTTCGATGTGATCCGCTCAGCAAGCGAGCTTAATTTTTTGATGTGCTCTTTCGTCGTGCCGCAGCAGCCGCCTATCACCGATACTCCGAGATCGGCAACAAAATGATTCATCCATTTCTCCATCTCTTCGGGAGTAAGATGGTAATGTGCAACGCCCCCAATATTTTCCGGCAGTCCGGCATTCGGCATGCAGAAGATCGGCTTTGTAGAATTTTGTACGAGATATCGTACGTTCTCTTCCATTTCCTTCGGGCCCGTTGCGCAGTTCATTCCGATCAGGCTGATAATATCATACGGCTCAAGCGCCGTCAGCGCCGCTGCAATTTCCGTACCCATAAGCATTGTACCCATCGTTTCGATCGTTACCGAGGCAATGACGGGAATTTGCTTCTTGCGTTCGGCAAAAAGATCCTGGCATGCGGCAAGAGCGCATTTCATCTGCAAAATATCCTGGCATGTCTCAATGCAGAATAGATCGGCGCCGCCATCGAATAAGCCTGCCATTTGATCGTAAAATGTCTGCCGCATTGCATCGAAGCCGATATGCAGGAGCGAGGGAAGTTTTGTCGTCGGACCAATAGAGCCTGCGACAAAACGAGGTTTATCCTTCGTCGAATAATCCATCGCAACTTTCTTCGCAAGTACTGCGGCTTCCCTTGAAAGATCGTATGCAAGATCACCGAGATCGTATTCAGCAAGTACGATAGACGCCGAACCGAACGTATCGGTTTCGATCACATCGGCACCTGCTTCGAGATAATCTTTATGGACAAGTTCGACTGCGCTCGGTTTCGAGCGGACAAGATATTCATTGCAGCCGGCAAGATGCTCTCCGCCGAAATCATCGGAAGTAAGATGTTGTCCCTGCAAATGGGTGCCCGTAGCTCCGTCAAAAACGAGCGGGCGACGTTTTAGCGCTTCGAGAAATGTCATGATAATACTACGGATTACAAGTGATTTTGGTTCAATTCACATTTCATTCTCGGCGAAACGAAGAATCCCGTCATGTTGCAGTAAAGATTGATATTACATTATCAATTGCGAGATTCTTCACTTCGGACGTTTCGCATTCCAAATCTGTTCTTCTACCCATGAATCTTACCGCCAAAAAATCCCTGGGACAGAATTTCCTCGTCGATGCAAGAGCTCGCAAAAGCATTGCCCAAGCGGCAGAAATAAAAGCTGGCGACATCGTGATCGAGATCGGTCCCGGTACAGGCCTTCTGACAAAAGAGCTTTTGAAATATCCTCTGAAAAAACTGATAGCTTTCGAAGTAGATGAAAGAGCTATAACATTGCTTGCCGAAGAAATTCATGACAACCGATTCGAAGTCCGGGCTGAAGACATTCTTACTGTTGATTTAGGTAAACTACAGGGGGAATTCGGGGAACAATTGAAGATCGTCGGGAATATCCCCTACTATATTACCAGTCCGATCATATTTAATTTAATCGAGCAACGCGAATCTATCACCGAAGTCACTTTACTTGTTCAACATGAAGTTGGAGAGAGGCTTACGGCTCAGCCGCGAACAAAGGCTTACGGCATTCCGACCGTACTGGCGAATTTCTTCGGGGATGTAAAGATGCTTTTCAGGGTTTATGCTGCATCGTTCAAGCCAGTCCCCTCAGTTGATTCGGCTTTAGTAAAAATTGATTTTCGAAATGATTATTTCACACGTGAAGGCCTCATCCCCCCGGCCGGATTCGATCCAAGAATATTTCAGACTTTTGTACGAACGATGTTTGCAATGCGGAGAAAGATGCTGCGTAATAATCTGAAAAGCTTTTTGAATGCAGAAGAGTTAGAAAAAGCGGCCGGACATCCGGAGATCATCCCCTATCTCACCAGACGCGCCGAAGAATTGGACGTTGCGCATTTTCTTTCGTTTTTTTACAATGTTCAGGCGCTTCGTCAATAATAAGGTATTTTTGTTCAGCCAAGACCACCACTTTTCTTGAAACAGCACAGCAATAACAATAAGGAGTCTATTTTCCATGGCATGATCCGCGTGATCTCGCCGACAGAGCTTGTCACTTTTGCGTTCGTTGCGCTGGTTCTTATTCTCACGACCATTTTTCGCGACGGTCTCGATGTCGCTTCGATCCTTTTCAACGCTGCTATTCTTCTTGGATCGGTCGCAGGTATCAACCTGATTCGTGCCCGCTGGAACACAAAAGGAGTAAGGATATTTCATACGTTTTACATCCTTTTCATCGCGATTTTCCTTTTCAAAACTGTTGAAAAACTCTCATACGCTCTTCATGGCAGGGATTATGATAATGTTCTTATTACGGTTGACCGCGCGATATTCGGCGGAGCGAATCCTACAGTTTGGCTCTATGAGCATATTCCCGTTATGCCGGTATTCGTCGAATTTCTGCAGATATGTTATTTCATGTACTATATTCTTCCGATCATACTCGCCGTTGAGTTTTACCGGCGCCGAATCAAAGAAAACAGAGAAGTCCGGACGATCGACGAACTCGAAACTTTACGCTTTGTGATCATCTATGGCTTGCTTACTTCCTATATTGGTTACCTCATCCTTCCGGCGATCGGTCCGCGTTTTACATTACATGAGTTCTGGTCGATCTCTTCTGAACTTCCCGGAGTCCTTCTGACCGAGCCACTCAGATGGCTTATTAATCTTGGCGAAAATATCAAGGAAGGCATGACAAATCTGCAAGCTGCGCATGTAGTGACTCGCGATGCCTTCCCCAGCGGACACACGGAGATCACGCTCCTGACAATGATACTTGGTTTCCGCTACAAAGCGAAAGCAAGGTGGCTGATCTTTTTTATCGGGTCGGGACTCATCTTTTCGACCGTATATCTGCGTTATCACTATGTGATCGATGTTATCGGCGGTTCTCTCTTTGCTGTGATTACTCTCTATACAACTCCGGCCGTCATGAATTTCTTTATGAGGCTGAAAAGAAAAATAGTAAAAACGTTGGAATAAATTATTCACGATTGAACAGCCATTTACATACCTCAGGTGATTTGATCCCGTTTAAAGATATTTGGTTAAGACAATTTGTATTTTACTTGTAATTTTCGTATATTAGCTTACCCGATGATGTGCACCTTTACAAGTTAAGAGCAAATAGTCATGAGCACTGTTGTGTCATAGTCATGTTAATGAAAATAAAGGACTTACGAGGCATCTTTTTTATGTAAAGTGTTTCAGACATGTTAGATCACGTTCCATTTCTTATTATCCTTCCCGAATCTCGTATCCTTTATCGCGAGGCAGATCGGCTTGTCTATGATTCTGATGGAGTGACGCTGATGAGATTTCGTCCGTCACTGGTTCTGCTCTGTGAAACTGCTGAGGAGATTGTGAAGATCGTCAAGTATTGTCATAGTCATTCAATTCCATTTGTCACTCGAGGTGCAGGCACAGGTCTATCAGGCGGAGCACTTGCCTGCGGCGAATCTGTCATGATCGTAACGGCAGGACTTGATAGAATTCTGGAAGTAGATCCTGATGGAAGGTGGGCGTTAGTTGAATCGGGAGTTGTGAATGAACGGCTTTCAAAAGAAGTAAAAAAATATGGACTTCATTTTGCCCCGGATCCATCAAGCGGCGCAGCTTCAACGATCGGAGGAAATATCGCCGAGAATGCCGGCGGTCCGCATTGCCTGAAATACGGAGCAACTGCCGAGCATATTTTAGGTATGGAAGTTATTCTTCCTGACGGTGAGAAAATCTGGCTGGATGCGAATAACGAAAGTGCCTCACTTCTTTCTTTAATGATCGGCAGCGAAGGTACGCTTGGCATTATCACGAAAGCAAAAGTGAAGCTCATGCCGCTTGCCGAAGCCGTCAAAACATTGCTTATCGATTTTCCGACAGTTCGCGACGCTTCCGAAACAGTAAGCGAAATAATTGCAAAAGGGATCATCCCCGCTGCCCTTGAAATGATAGATTCTGAAGTGCTTGATGCATTGGAAGCCGCATTCAAGCTCGGCTTTCCCACTGATGCAGGAGCACTGCTTATCATCGAACTTGATGGGAGAAAACATTCTATCGAACGACTGACAAATCAAGTTATCGAAATTGTAAAGCGGCACCATTCGCGAACAGTACGAGTTGCCGCTGATGAGAAAGAACGCAATGCACTTTGGCAGGCACGCAAAAAAGCTTTTGGAGCATTGGGAAGAGTCAGCCCGAGTTATTATACTCAGGACGGAGTTATTCCCCGCTATACACTACCGGACGTTTTAGAAGAGATCACAAAGATCGGCAAAAAGCATGGACTCAGAATTGCCAATATTTTTCATGCAGGAGATGGTAATCTGCATCCGGCAATTCTCTATAATGAGAAGGATCCTGAAAGCGTAAAAAAAGTTCTCTCTGCAAGCAAGGATATCTTACTTCTTTGCTTATCGAAGAACGGTTCGATCACCGGCGAACATGGCATAGGAATCGAGAAAAAAGAAGCTCTTGGCTGGATGTTTGGAGAAAAGGATATTGAGATCATGGCAAGACTCAGGAATGCCATTAACGAACAAGGGCTTTTGAATCCGGGTAAGTTCTTGCCGACTGATCATCCTTGTTTGGAAGCTGGGCATAAGCATCGGGTAGTCCCGCTAAATTGATTTATATAAAAGAGGTCAAAAATCTTATCCCTCCTGTTACTTTGACACTTTGAAAGCGTTTATATGGAGGACCCTAAAATAGACTAATTACTCGTATATCTATGAATTCTTATTCATAATGAGAGAAATCAGGTAACAAATAATGAGTTTATGTGTCATTATAATTGGGAGCGTTAGCGAAAAACGAGTCAAAACGAAACTTTGAAAGGAAAAAAACGAATAACTAGGTTACAAACGCTATCGGTAAGAAGAAAAAATGAATGAGTGGAACGATTTTTGGTTGAACCCGATCAAAAATGTCGTATCTTTGCAAACCTATGTTTGTAGAGACTCTCCAAAATCTACTGCATAGCATAATTATAACGCAACAACCGAAGGAAATAAATCCCCATCCTATAATTAAATTTATGTTAAGGATTATTGATTTCAGGTGATTAGGAAGTGAAAAAGGGGAACATGGCAACTGCAACGATAATGTTAGACGATAAGACACTCAGGGAAAGACACCGCGATTTTGAGCGGGAAGCGATGCCGCATGTAACGGCACTTTTCAACTTTGCCCTGCGTATGACCAGCGATCCCGACGATGCCAATGATCTCCTTCAAGAGACCTATATGAAAGCGTACCGGTTCTGGGATAAATTCGAGCCGGGCACCAACTGCAAAGCGTGGCTTTTCAGGATCATGAAGAATTCGTATATCAATATTTACCGCAAGGAATCAAAAGAGCCCGATAAAGTTGATTACGAGGATATTCAGAATTTCTATAATACCATCCGCTCGGAATACACCGATCCGAACGATATGGAAGCACGTCTGTATCGGAATCTTTTGGATGACGATCTGACGCGCGCTGTTGAATCTTTGCCCGAGGATTTCCGCACCGTTGTTATTCTTTGCGACATCGAAGGATTTACCTACGAGGAAATTGCGGAGTTCGTCGATTGCCCGATCGGCACCGTTCGTTCAAGGCTTCATAGAGGCAGAAAACTTCTGCGCTCGAAGCTTATCGAATATGCCCGTATCCGCGGCTATAATGTCGATGAAGAACGTCACCGCAAATCCAAGCATGAAGAAGAGATGGAGCTTGCTGCAAACGGACATGCTATGCTGGGAAAACTCCATAAAAATTAAAGCATAGGGGCGACCGGTTGGTCGCCCTCTTCGTTTCCTTTTCCTCCGATCTGAATTTCTCCTGATTCTCCAAATTGTTTTGTATATTGAATCCAGCGGAGGGGCACCATACCTGTATCCGGTAATCCATCATCACATGAAAAATACTAAAGAGCAAAAATCTTTTTTTTCGAAATTGATGATCTTTCTATTCCAATTTGTATTCATTCTGATACAAAATCAGGGAATAGGGCAGACTTCGCGCGTTCCTGCAACGATTGAGTATGAAAGAGAGAATCAAAAAACCCTTGGCGAGTTGCTATCAAACATTACGACATTCAGCGATATTACTTGTGGCAATGGGCTTGACCCGCATAATTCTTCTACAAAAGACAATGGCGAAAATAAGATTCAATCAGTCACCAAGGATACATCGGATACGACATGCTGCTATCTCGCTGATCGCGGCACTGGATGGTGGTCAACAGGTATTGCTGCAAATGATAAAAAATGCAATGATACGTTACGGTTATTCATCGAGCAATGTGGTTCTGCACACATTATAGATTGTTTTGGCTATCCAAGCAACGCCTTTACCTATATAAGCGATGCAGTTGACGGTATGGATACTGCCAATTCGCGTTGGCTTGAATATCGCCAGTGGTTATTCAAAGTGCTGTACTATAATCACGATACAGTTTACTATTGTCGCGATGTTGACGCTATGTTCCATACTTTTAATTATATTATACCTGGCAAAGGTATTGATTATAACGGTGAGATAGCTTTATTTGATTACTTAATTGGAAATAATCGATGCCCTGATGAACTAAAAGCCTTAATACAACAAAGAGCTTATGCACGAAGTTATGAAGTCCAGCATTGGCGCGATACAGTTCACGATTCGGTTGCAACGCTGCTCGATACAGCAGCAATCACCATCGATCAAATAGGTTTTTCAATACTTCGAGGGCAGGATGCGGTTGCAGCAAGTAAGATTAATACTCATGGGCTTGGCAATTTTATTGCAAGCAAGAATCCATTTTCCGATGAAACGATATTGGAAACTATTCTTGGAGATGCTATGATGTTTCGCTTGGAAATTTTTGATGTGCTTGGCAAGCCGCTTTATACTGAGAATAGATTTTTCTCAGCTGGCGATGTTAGGTGGATTTTAGATGCCAAGGGATTGCCTGAAGGATCTCTTTATGCAAGGATTTCCACGATAGAAGGAGATGTAAGGACAATAAAACTAATTCGAAAGAAGTAGTTAAAAGCAAGAACCCTGCCCCTCAAACGGCGGGGTTCTTATTTTCAGCTCGGT
>PLXB01000366.1 GCA_003151215.1 Ignavibacteriota bacterium | reverse complement strand
GAGCCATTGACATAATAGTAGAGGTATAAATCCGTCGGCGGAGTGCTGCGGGTATCGAGCGTGACAAATGCACTAAAATAATAATAACCGTCGCTCGGAGCCGTAAACCAATCATTGGTAAGTGAAAAATAACCGCTGTCATCAAAAGCGCCGCCATTCGTATTCGCCGTGAAGTCGATCGTTGTTGCCACATCATGCACAAGAGTCTGGAATGTGCCGCCGACGACACTGAATGCCACCGGCGTCGTTGCCGTTGAAGGCGTCCATTGGCTGCCATTCCAAACAAGCGCCTGACCTTTTTGCGGAGTGCCGGCAGCGACCGGCAGCGATTGAATTGCTGCAACGACCGGGTTCGGATAGTTACCGGAAAGATCTCCGGCAGCCGTTCCGCTCGGACTTGCCGATGCTTTCGGGTTGAGGCTATCTGCTGTTGCCGAGCGAAGTGAGTACAATGCCGTCGGCACCGGACTCATAAGCACTCGCGGTGAAAGTTCAGTACCATTATCGATAATGATTCCGAGATAATAGGTCTGATCGAATATGATCGAATCCGGTATCGCAATTTGGTCGCCCAGATATACTGTGTAGATGCCATTATCAAGTGTGACCGATTCGACATCACTATAGACCAGAACGCCGCCGGTCATGGCAGTATAGAGATTCAATTTCAGAACATGAGTTCCGGAAACAAGCGTACCGCTTTGATCGCGAAGCACGCCCTGAACAGTGATCTGCTTAGGGACAGAAGCACTTGCGGAAATTCCAAAGAAAAGCATGAAGAGAATAGTGATCTTTTTCATAGTCGTAATTTATAAAGGGTGAATACTACTATGGGGTTTGTCGGGATTAAAACGCAAGATCTCCGCAGAATATCTCCTAAATAAACTTGACTAAAATACTGATAAATCCCTGTCGAATAATCGTCATTTACCTTCCCAATTTTACATTTTACATTTTTAATTAAATGAATATCTACTTACGCTACAAAAATTCTCTCTCCGATCCCTGGATCGATGTTCCGGATATCACCTCTGTATTCCCTACCCAACCGGCAGGCTCATTGCCTGTTGCAAAAGCCAAACTGCAATCTGCGCCGGAGACTGAGACGCCATGCGGCTGTCCTGGAGGATCGGCAACGGACGATCATTATATCCTGCGCGCAGAAATTGCACTGATGCCGCAAAGCGCCACAAATAATATTTTACTTTTTCTTCTGCGCCTCAAAGAAGCAAGCTATCACGAAGCAAAATACTCGCAATTTGCAAGCGGAGATTTTACTTCAGTTGGATTATCGTTGCTTGATTGCAAAAACGAAGGTGGGATGAGCGCGATTACCTTTCGCTTGGCTGCGCCGATTGCGGATATTATCTAAGTGATTTACAAATGAAGACTACTCTTCTTATTTTATTATTCTTTCCGTCCGCTATTTTCGCCCAGCGGATCTCAGTAGATTCGCTTGAAAACAGCGGCTATCATGTTCGCATTTATAAACCGGGATTAAAACCGAAAATGCAAACTATTATCAGGAAAGAGCAGGATACTATCTATATTCCAATAGTTCGTATTCTCATTTTGCGAGATACAATTCTTCGAGAGCAAGTATACTATTATCACATTGAGCAAGCGCAGCTGGAAGCGAAGCCGAATTTGGCCGAGCATTAACAATTGCATACCCTATTAATAGGCAATGCAAATACGAATGGATACGGAATGCATCTTGGAATGATGCTTTCGATGGGAGAACGCATTTCGTTTTTTATCGGCGGCGGGATGGGATATAATAGCGTCACGAAACTGACACATCTGGATCTTGCAGGGCAGCTTGTGATCAGGATACAATAAATAAGGCTGCTTTGGCGGAGCTTGAATTTACCGCAGAAAGATAAAATTCTTATTAATAATACGGTTCTTCAACTTGACTCTGAGCATATACCATCCAGGGGACAAATTCCCTGTTTCGATCTTCTGTGAATATTCTCCGGTAGGAATTTCTATTTCAGAATTTGGTAATTCGTGAGCGGTTCCGAGAATATCGAAAAGTTGCAGATGCGCAGTTTGAGTGGCAGGCATATTTGTATTGATGGAAAGAGTTGGAAAACTTATGATCTGAATATCTTCGGATGGATCGGAAGTACTGACTGAACTTGCAGGGACCGGATAAAAATTGAAAAAATGTTTTAGTTGTACTGTATCATTCGTTGTTGAATTTCGGATCACTGACTTCTGAGTTGCCTGAAAGTACTCGTAGGTATTATATCCTTTCGAATCGGAAAAGAAATACAGGCTTGCATTTACTCTGCGAACTTTTTGCGGGCATTTGAATGTATATGGTAATTGCGCGCTGTCATTGTCAATAACCATCCACGAATGCAGCAGCCATATTGAATCGACATCAAGCGAAAACTCGAATAGTGAAGTATCTTCGACGTTATTGATTATTTCTAGCTCTACAGGACCACTATCTGCTATATACCGATTACTATCGCTACTCCAATTGTAGTTCCACGTATAATAACCTGGATCATAAGAGCCCTTAAATCTGAGGAACGAGATCGAATCGGAAGTTGCATTTGCAGTTACAATAACCGAATCACCCGTTGTGAGCGGAGTATTAGGACACCTTCCTGCCCAATTGTAATACAGAAGCACAGTATCTATTTGCTCGCCTGTTTTTTTTGGAGTAAAATAAAAATACACTACATTACCGGATAAAAACGGCGTAAAATCTTTTTTGGGGTTATGAGTATAACCCCAATTGATAAAATTCAAACAATCAGATGGCCGTTGGACAAATATCTTTCCGGCTTGGATCGTATCACCGACCGGAACTGATATGTTAACATCACCGATAGGAACGATCGTTTGTCCGAACAGATGGCTCGGGATTGCTGCGAACAAAAGAAGCAGAACTATATACCGTGAGATATTCACGTCCTGATAAACCCTTAAACAGCCGTTTTAGTATCATCAATTTCAGGCAAAAAATACTCTGACTCGGACTCCAAACTTTAAAAACAACAAGGGCGGATCATCCGAATGCTCCAGTGGATGCATTCTGATTACCGCCCCTGCATTCTTTCCCCCGAAAGAATCGGTATGACCGGGATTAATTCTTGCCCGCGATCACAAGCTTTAATGTATTAACGTCAGGTCCTGCCTGAATGCGGAGCAGATACACTCCTGATTTAAGTCCGCTCAGATCAAGCTGCACATCATGCTCTCCCTGATCAGCATGTGCGTTAAAGATGGTCTTTACAACGTTACCGCCCTGATCGAATATCTGGATCAAGACGTCTTCATCGGCGTTGATCGTATAGCTGAAATGCGCTTTCGTCGTTGCAGGATTCGGAACAATAGGGGTTACTTTTAATCCTATCGTGCCTTTTTTGCCGTCATTGTCGCATGTTCTGCGAACTTCGACCAGTACTTTGTGATACTTATCAATGATGGAATCGATCTGTTTTCTATCGTCGCGCATTTTTCCGAAATCGTCCTTTATCTGAGCCCAGATCGCATGCATAAGAACGGTATCTTTGGCGCGGCGTGCAGCGCGTAAATCTTTTTGCAGACTATCAACCTTTACTTCGACATCTCTGCGGTTATCAATGGCGCCCGTCAACATTTGTGCCGTATCCGCCGGAAGATCGGATAGAAAAACCTTCCAGCATGAATCGCCGAGATCAAAATGACGGTCGGCTCGCGGATGCCATTTTGTAGAATCGATGCTGAGGCGATGCCCGCGCTGAGCCAATGTCAGGCCGGATGTTATTACCATCAGAGCCATAACAAGAGATATTTGTTTCAATGTTTTCATAAGTATATATAAAATAAGGATTAAGCTATTCACACGTATCCCCGTTCTTGTATTTGGAGACACGAAGTATGAAAAAGTTTAAATGAAATAAGAGTATTTTTTTTGAGCGGATTTGGAGAACTTTCCACCGATACCGGGAGTTACAATTACCTGTTGTTTCCGTTTTTCACCCCCCTCGGAAAAGGAGCACTCTATGACATATTACGATGGTTTTTCTCACTATCAGGCTGAAAATATTCTGCATTCTTCATCAAGACCTGCACATTCAGGACCTGAGGTTTGCAATGAATTTCCCAAATCAATTCAGGCAGATACTTTAGCCCGCGAAGTCGTGCTGGGCGGAGTTTCTCTGATTACCCGCGAACGTCCGGCTTTCACGAGCGGCGGCGGATCGGTAAAGGGATTACGATTTGGTCTGAAAATGAAAAAAATTGTTGCCTTTATAGGCGCGCGCTGTGCGTGCCATTTTTCATGGTTACATAATATCCAATAGGACACGTGCAACGTGCCACTGCGAATAAAATCACCTAAACCCAAATCTTTTCCCGATCTCCTTCATAAATCGCTTTTCTTTTTCGGAGAAAAATTCGAAAAGAAATAATGCTGCGAAAACTGCAAGCGTCAGTCCGAGCCTGAGAAGAAAAAGAGCAGCACCTTCATTAATAACATTTCCTAAGACGCACATTCTCTCCAGTCCATACGCTGCAACTATGATAAGAAAAAGCTTACTCACTCGGCTCCAATCGTAAGCAATAAAATATGCTTTTTGCGAAACACGGTAAATAGCAATTGCCATAACGATATATGCCGCAAGTGTTGCGATCGCTGCGCCCATGATGCCCATCGAAGGGATCAGCAGTAAATTCACGATGATATTTGTTGCAGCGCCGAGTCCGGTGATAAGCGGAAGCGAGCGATTGCGTTCTTTAATATAGATACCGGCAATAAAATTCGTGTACATCCCCTGAAAAATATACGCAAAAAGTACGACGGGAATAATACTCATGCCATACATATATCTTGGCGGTAATAATTGCCTGCCTAAGACCTGAGTCGTCAGTATATAAGGAAGGAAAAATGCAAGCAGTAAAAAGGAAACGAGTGAGATAAGCATGAAATACGTAAAAATATGCGAGAAGAGAATCCGAGCCTGCGCATCGTCTGTTTTATGCTGGCGCATGAAAAAAGGGCGCCAGGCATATTCGAAAAGACTGACAAAAACCATCATGATAAATCCCATCCGGTAATTTGCCTGATAGACTCCGACAGCTGCTAAGCCAAGATACATTTGCACGATGGGCCGGTCGATCACCTGCACCATCATCGCTCCGAGATATGCGGGAACATTCGTCAAGCCAAATGGAAGCATGATTCGAATTGCGGCACGGTCTAATTTCAGCATCCATTTTTTTATGAACGTCGGAACAAGTATGAGGAAAGTTAGAGCCGATGCGATCATATTCGCAATAAAGATTCCTTCGACTCCGGTACGCAACCCGAGAATAAAAATAAAATTCAGCGCCAGCATCGTTACAACATTTGTAATTTTTATCATGCCGAAGATCTTTGCTTTTCTTTCGAGTCTCAATGCCGCAAATGGCAGGACTGCAAGGCTATCGAAGAGCATAATAACCGATGAGTATTGCACAATACGCATAAACATTGGCAACGATGGCGTAATATCCATCTTCGGATCATGAAAGATCGGCGGTGCGATCAGAGGAGCAAGAAAAAAAATCGCAACCGAAAGAAGAATGCCGAAGACTGCAAGAAGATTGAATGACGAACTGAAAAGAGATCGCTCTTTTGCAGCGTCAACAACTTCATTTTCTCCGCGGGAAGCATAGCGAAAGAACGCACCTTCCAAGCCGAGCGGATAGATCACATTCAAAAATGCGATCCAGGCATAGACCGAACCCGTCACGCCGTATTCAGCCGTCGTTGCAAGAACGTTGACATAAAACGGAACGAGCAGGAAATTCAGAAACCGTACGATGACCGTGCTGCCTCCGTAGATCAGCGTTTCCTTAGAAAGTGCGGCGAGTTCTTTGCGCATTAATTGGATTCATGCCCTGAAAGGGCATAGGTTAATAGCCAGGGGTGAAACCCCTGGTTCCATGAAGTAAAAATAATCCAAAGCCCTGAAAGGGCGACGGTCACACTGCATCCTTATCAGAAAGCCATTTTTCATCATACTGAACACCATATTCTTTTAGAAACGTAATTAACTCTTCTCTATACGTTCGCTGCCTGTGATGTTCCTTCTGATTTGCAATATATTTTCTCGTATTCGGAATGATTGAAGGACTCACGGTAAATGCACCATAACCGGCCTGCCAGGAAAATGAATGCATCCCGGGAAATGTTTCATGCATCCATTTAGATGAAGACGCTTTTATTTTTTTCACAACATCGGCGATAACATGTTCTCTGCCTAATGAAATGAGCAAATGCATATGATCGGGCATACCGCCATACGCAAGAAGTTTACCGCCTTCTCCGGAGATTGTCCCTCCGATATATTCTCCGAGCCGGGAAAAAATTTCATCAAGAATTTGAGTATGCCGGTCTTTGGTACGAATGATATGGTAGTATAAACCGGAATATGATTGCGGCATGATATTGGTGTGAGTTTCGTCCGTCGTCCTTACAGGGCTTTACAAAAATACTCAATTTATGATACCAGGGGTTTCACCCCTGGCTATTGACCATTGTCCCTCCGGGACATTATAGCTCTATGTTAGCTGTATATTCGTGCAATGAACTTACCGCAAAACCCTGAAATATACGTTTTCGTCGCATTCCTTGTTGCGCTCCTTGTTTCCCTCATTGCCTATAAACTCCGCATGCTTTCGCTATCCGGGATGATCGCAGCAGCATTCATCGGCGGCATCATCTTTGGTTTCGGAGGAATCAGCGCTTCGGTTCTGCTCCTGACATTCTTTATCAGCGGCTCATTACTTGGCAGACTGAATAGATCAAAAGGAGAAAGACGAAATTGGAAGCAAGTTCTTTGCAATGGAGCAGTCCCGGTAATTGCCGTCATTATCATTGCATTGCGCCACGATCTGCGCGAAGAAATATCGCTGCTGTTTCTCGGCGCGCTTGCAACGGCGACGGCAGATACCTGGGCAACGGAGATCGGCACGCGATACGGAAGCAAGGTTTATAATATTTTCATATTTCGTCCGATGAAAAAAGGATTATCGGGCGGAGTTTCATTTATCGGTTTGGCTGCAAGCATCATCGGCGCATTTCTGATCGCACTCATTTCGCTTATCAGATTTTACGATGCCGATCCGCTATGCGGGCTTGTTCTCGTAAAAGTCATTCCCGTCATTACGATCAGCGGTTTCTGCGGCGCACTGCTCGATAGCATTATCGGCGCAACAGTGCAGGCAAAATATAAACTGCCGGGTGGCAGCATCACCGAAGTAAAAACCGAAGGCGCAGTTCTTCACTCCGGCATTTCCTTCATCGGCAATAGTGCAACGAACTTGATCGCAACGATCTGGGGAGGGGTGATTGCTATTTGGCTAGGAGCGGTGATATGAAAAATTTTGTAACTTTGCGCATTTAGAAGCGTTCTTATACCATGCGGATTATTATCCTATTGATCATCCTTTCGTCCCCCATCATCGTCTCTGCTCAGACGCCGTTCTGGCAACAGACAAACGGCCCCTCCGGCGGCAGTTCACAATTTGCATTTAATTCAAAGGGAGATATTTTTAATCTTGGAAGATATGTTTTGCGGTCAACAGACGATGGACTTTCGTGGCAAAATATAACTCCCGATTTTTTTTCAGGCTCAGGTTCTCTTAATGGCTGGGCAATCTCCTCTCATGATGATTTATATTTATCGTTAGATTCATCAGTCTATCGCTCCCGAGACAATGGCGTCTCTTGGAGTGTCGTCCTGAAAAATATACCTTATGGATGGCTTGTTGCTTCAAAAACTGGTCCCATGTATGTTGAGCATCCGAATGGAACTAGGTTTATGTGGCGATCTACCGATGACGGAGATACGTGGACTAATCTTTCATTGACAATGCCGTCCACAATACAAGGTAACTTCTATGCAACATCTACTGGAAAAATTATTTTTTTAGATTATGAAACTACTCATTTCTATTTTTCTACCAATAATGGGAATTCATGGGTGGATCAATCTACGATTCCATTTCGGCTTGGAGATATTCAGGGAACAGCAAACGGATATCTCTTTTGTGGATATGCATTGTCAAATACTGCGACAGATGTTTTCCATGGCTATACAATTCGTTCGACCGATAATGGCGTAACTTGGGATTCGATCAACAAGGGTACTGATCTCATTATTAGTTCAAATAATATTCTTCTGGAAACAATAAGTCCTGATACAATTCAATTTTCAACTGACTACGGAAACACATGGAATCTTACTACTATGTTGCCTGATTCGAAAGCACTTTGTGATTATTATTATAATTCTGTCGATCAAAAAGAAAATATCTACTGGTCTCTCGCCGATAGGGCAAGCAGATATAATACTGTTACAAAAACCGTTCAGGAAATTTCTGTACCAATCGAGAATGTTGGTAATTTGCTCATCGATAAGAACGGGTCAATAATTTCTCAGGGATATATATCATTCTCCGTTTCAACAGATAAAGGGCAAAGTTGGTCAACGCAAACAGGTCTGGAAGATAGTCTTTATTGCGGAAAATTCTATGCTTTTGCCCATGATTCTTCCGGCGGAATAATTGCATTGGGTCATAGTGATTTTTTCCGCAGTACTGATGATGGAAAGACATGGCTGGATGTATTCCAACTTATTATCGAACATTTGCCGAACGGCTATCTCAGCGCCAATACAATAGTAACAGCTCCTAACGGAAATATTTTTATCTGCGATGTAGATTATAATATTATGCGGTCTTCGGATCTTGGAAAAACTTGGGATATAAATGTTGCATCAGGCCTGCCTAATGGCGTTTCTGCGATTGCATGTGACAGCTCAGGCGTGCTGTATACTTTTTTCGGACAAGCTATTTACCGCTCAATAGATAATGGCGGTTCATGGCAATTCATGATAAATATTATCTCTCCTTTTCTTTACAAACATATTGTTACAACTTCCAATGTAACGTGCATAATAGTTACCACCAAAGGAGAGATATTTGCCGGTACAGGACAGGATGGTATAATTATATCAACCGATCAAGGTATAACGTGGAATGTTATAAATGAACATCTTGACTCGGCCCGCGTAGCTGCTCTTTTTGCTGCACCCAACGGAGATGTTTATGGAATTGCATACGGTAGTTCTTTGCAAGATGGATTAATTTATCGCCCGTATCACGGCACACGCTGGTACAATGCAAACGACGGTCTCGGGAATACCGATGACTTGCAAACAATGGCGTTCGCCTCCGATGGAACGGCATATCTTGGTACTCGCGGAAGAGGGGTGTGGAGAAGTCAGGGAGTAGTGAATGCCGTTCGTCAAACCGATAATATTATTAATAAAGTATCATTGCATATTTTGCAAAGTCCTGCATCTGCTTATGCCACGATCACATACTCACTCCCAGAGCGCATTTTCACGAAGCTCGATCTCTGTGATGCGCTTGGCAGAACGCTTCTCACACTTACAAATGGAATCATGGATGCAGGCGAACATTCGGTAAATGCTGCATTCGATAATATTTCTAATGGAATGTATTTTATAAGGCTGACGACGGAAAAGGGAAATGCAGTGGAGAAGATCGTTATTAATAAGTAGCCACTCCTCGCAATCCTGAATTTTTAATCGCTCCTTCGGCGTTTACCCCACTCCTTAATTCTGAACTGGGATTTATGGGATTCAGTGAGATTCCTGAGATTGATTAAATCATTTTTAAGGTATGGAAGCGTTTGAAGACATTCTGCAAATAACCCATAAGATTATCGGCTGCGCAATGAAGGTGCATTCGACACTTGGCAGTGGGTTTCAGGAATTAATTTATCAAAGAAGTTTGGCGATTGAAATGGCACGGCAAGGGTTATCATATTCTCAGGAACATAGTATGTCTATATACTACGAGAAAGAATTAGTCGGAACACGCAGAGTTGATTTTTTAGTAGAAGGCGGGATATCTGTTGAATTGAAAGCTATTTCTAATCTCGAAGATGTTCATTTTGCACAGGCAATAAACTATTTGGAGGTGTATAATCTCAGAGTCGGATTACTTATTAATTTCGGTTCAAAAAGTCTGCAATTTCACCGACTCACCAATAAAAAATTCAAGATTCCAACACAAACAAATAATAAATCAATCTCAGGAATCCCACTTAATCCCAAAAATCCCAGTTGATGTTACTTTTAGAAAAACTTACATCTATTCACGAGAAATTTCTCGATACAGAGCGGCAGCTTGCCGATCCTGCCAATGCGCCTGATCAGAAGCTGATGACGCGGCTATCGCGCGAGCGGCGGCAGATCATGAAGATCGAAGAGGCATATCATAAGTATAAGAAATTATCGGAGGATCTGAGCGGTGCGAAAGAAGTCCTTAAAGATACACGCGATCCGGAAATGCGATCGATGGCGGAAAACGAAATGCATTCGCTTGAAGAAGAGCTTGCCAAATACGATGAAGAAGTAAAATATCTTCTTGTGCCGCAGGATCCTGACGATAACCGCAATTCCATTATCGAAATCCGCGCCGGAACAGGCGGCGATGAAGCGGCGCTTTTTGCCGGGGATCTTTACCGGATGTATATGCGCTATGCCGAGCGCATGGGCTGGAAGATGGAAAC
>PLXB01000130.1 GCA_003151215.1 Ignavibacteriota bacterium | reverse complement strand
TACAATTTAAACAATATGAATAAATTATTTACAATTCGTGCTGCCGGTGACGAGCAGAAAATGCAAATCCGCCTCTGGTTTGTTCTTCTGATCTCTATGGCTTTTACTCTTGGAACAATTTTTCTTTTTCTGCAAATAGTTGGGGAAAATATTGCTTCACTTTCTAAGAAACAATTTATTATGTTTATTCCGATCGTGAGTGCTATAATTAACATTGCTCCTATGGTAATAAAAATATCATGGGGAAAAATTATTATTCAGACAGCAGTTGTCTCTATTTTTACGACGCTCATTTTTCTTTTGATGTTTAGAATTATATCCTAAAAAATCCGTAATAAAAAAGCCCCGTTCACTTGAACGAGGCTCTTTTCGTAATTCGTAATTCCTAATTCCTAATTTATTACATCGGGCATTCAATCTTATTCTCCCGCACAACGCCTGTCAACATGTGATAATATGCTTTTGCAGCGGCTGTTGCAGCCGCGATTGCAGTTTCTTCATCGGCAGTTGAAGTGATAAGCGAAGCAAGCATATCGCGCTCTGCCTGACGGTGAAGTTGGTCGGCTTCTTCATGGACACGGAAGAAAGCAAGCCCGTTGTTTGTTTTGATGCCGTAAAATTTAGTTAAGCCTTCGATCTTTGTATGCGAGACTTCCGGTAATTGTGATTCATATCCGTAAAGTGCTGCCACCCCTTGAAGCGTCGAACCATAGCGGGTTAAACCTGTAAATGTTTCTTCCATCGCAGCAGTCTCTTTATATGGAACGGCATCCTTCACCCCATCGCGATCACAGCCGAGCGCATCTGAAAAACGAAGCCAAAGCTCCGGATGATTCGCGTCGCCCTGTTCCTCTTCTACTAAATTCAGAAGAAGCTGCTGGCGGATAGCAATGTCATCAGTATTGGCATGAACGTTGCTCACATAACGTGGGAAATTACGTTCGAAATGAAAGTATTGCTTCGCATATTCCTGCAACTGCGGATTGGTCAGCGTGCCCGCATTCCAAGCCTGATAAAACGGATGATCGAGCACAGCATGCTGTGCAATTGCAGCATCGAGACGGGTAAAGAAATCTGTTGGCATGTTGTAATATGTTTGAGAGTGGATGAAATTCTTCAGTGCAAATATACGAGGAAATTAAAAATGTAAAATGTAAAATGTAAAATTAAGAGGGATAGCTTTCAATTTTACATTTTGCATTTTCAGTTCAAATGTTTCTCTAAAAAATTCTCCATTGCTTCGTACGCTTCGAATCTGTTCTCTTCATTATGAAAGCCATGTCCTTCGTTTTCTTTGACAAGATACGGCACATCGATTCCACGTTTTTTTAAGGCTTCGACGATCTGATTCGATTCTTCGATATTCACGCGTGGATCTTTTGCTCCTTGAATAACGAGCAGCGGCGATTTGATCTGATCAACATGAAATACAGGTGAAGCAGCAGTCATCAGATCTTTATCTTTCTCCGGGTCACCGACCATCTCATACATTGACTCTAAGAATAGCTTCCAATATGGCGGAATGGTTTTCATAAAAGTGAAGAGATTCGATACGCCGACGTAATCGATGCCGCAGGCATAAAGCTCCGGCGTGAATGTCATCCCGGCAAGCGTACAATAGCCACCATAACTACCGCCGTAGATCGCTACGCGTTTTGCATCGGCAATACCCTGATCTTCCAACCATTTCACACCGTCGGAAACATCGTTCTGCATGGTTTTCCCCCATTGCTTGAATGATGCTTCCCAGAATTTACGCCCATAGCCAGTAGAGCCACGGAAATTCACCTGCAAAACAGCATAGCCGCGATTGGCAAAAAGCTGAACTTCGGGATTATAGGTCCACTGATCGCGATGCCACGGTCCGCCATGAGGATTAATAATAACAGGCAGATTCTTCGGATCTTTTCCTTTTGGTAAAGTAAGATAGCCGTTGATCGTCAGACCGTCACGCGACGTATAACTGATAGGCTTCATTTCGCACAGATCCTCTTCTTTCAGCCATGGACTGACATCTGCGAGCTTCGTGAGTTTATCTCCTTCGAATTCGTAAACATAAAATGCTCCGAGAGAACGATCACTGTAAGTGCGGATGATAAAGACATCTTCGTTCTTATTCTCACTTGTCAAGACGATCTCGTAATTGGGCAGTTTCCTTTCGATGTTTAAAAAAATATCTTCTGTTTGCTTATCCAAAAATTTTCGTTCGCGTTTCCACGTCGTGTAATTGATCGAAGTAAGGACTTTCCGCTTCTTCGAAAAATTCAGGTCACTGACATCGACATCAGGATGCTCATAAATTGTTTCTAATTCCTTACCAGTGCTCATATCGAATTTTACGATAGCGCTTTTATCGCGATTTAAATTACTCGCAGCATAGATATATTTATTATCGAAGGTGAAAAAAAGCGGAGTAATGGATTCTTTGAAATTCGTGGTAAGTATTTCCTTAAAGGTATCCTTTTCATTCTCGCGGTAGAGTAATGTCGTATTCACTCCATCCGTTGTAGAAGCGGCGCGGATATTTCCATCGTGATCGGTGATCCACCCTGTGATATTTCCGGGATTCTCGGCAACGAGTTTCATATCTCCGGTCTTGACATTTATTCTGTATACATCGAAGATTTCCTTATTGCGTTTATTCAAGCCGATGAGCATCTCATCCGGATGCTCTTCGAGATCATCGACAACTTGCACCTGGATACTATCGAATGGCGTGAGGTCTTTAAGATTCTCTCCATGAAGATCGACCGAGAAAAGATGGAAATTCTCATCGCCTCCGAAATCTTTCAGATAAATGACGCGGTCATTGGATTTCCAAAAATATCCTGCCATATCACGCGCCGTTTCGCTGGTAATACGTTCTGCCTCTCCACTGGAGCGCGGCATGACAAAAATATTCAACCGCCGTTCATACGGAGCTAAGTAGGAGATCCACTTGCCATCGGGAGATATCTGATATCCCGTTTTTTCAGGATTCTTGAAAAAATCACGGAGCGGAATGCGTGGTACTAATGCCATTGAAATTGTTGATTGTATAACAAAAAAGAGAATTAGAGCGGTAGGTAACACCGTTTTCATCGCTTTGAGTCTTGGAAAATGTAAATGATGTAACTATTTCGGGTAAATCAGGATTTTGTTTCGGTCTCATCATGAAAAAAAATTCTTTCAAGTTCCGTACCGAAGAGCTTTGCGATTTCAAATGCCAGTGGAAGTGACGGGTCGTACTTGCCCGTTTCGATAGAATTCACTGTCTGCCGTGAGACACGAAGTTTCTCCGCCAGATCTGACTGCGTCCAATCCCTCTCGGCACGAAGCACTTTAATTCGATTCCGCACGAGTAATATATTTACGTCTTACTAATACATAAATAATCAACCATAAACCCATTAGGTATTCCGTAAAAAAGGTCAGGTCAAGTCCTTGAACTACCTTTTCACTTTGTAATTGGGAGTATGAGATCAAAACGAGATTTTCTATGATGAATGCCAGACTTGCTGTTTCAAAAAAAATTCTTCTGTATAATTCATCTCGAATTTCTATTTTGGATTTCACTCGGACCCACCACATGATTCCAAAGACAGGAAGAAGATGTATGAGTATTTTCAAAGACACTGGCACATCTGCATTCTTTAAAATAAATTCGAGGATAGCTAACGTCACGATTGCAAAAGTCGGCAATATAAGTCATTTATCTATTCTTCGTTTTCGGGTCTCAGGTTCTTCTCCCATAGTAATGTGAATTTAAGTTTATAGTACAAATATACAATAAACTTTACTAAAAGACAAGCAAACTTTACTTTACTAACCGTAACTCCAATGAAATCAGTAAAAATAAATTACTTTAAAAGCTTCCTTCTCAGCATTTCAAATGCCGAATCGGCACTGCGTTCGCGGATAATCGAGCGGTCACCGGCAAATTTGAATAATTTTGCATGAGTTGGTTTATTCATTTCGCCCATAGCGATCCAGACAGTTCCGACAGGCTTTTCATTTGTGCCGCCGCCCGGACCGGCAATACCCGTGATCGCTATGGAATATGTTGTTCCAAAGTTATCCAATGCACGTTCAGCCATAGCAAGCGCACATTCCTCGCTCACTGCACCAAACTTTTCGATCAATTCTTTCGGAACTCCGAGTTCGCTGGTCTTTGCAGCATTGTCGTAGCTCACAATGCCGCCCATAAATACTTCCGATGAGCCGGGTACATTCGTTATTCGCATTGAAAGCATTCCCCCTGTGCAGCTTTCGGCAGTAGCAAGGGTTGCTTTCCGTGATTTCAATAATTTAAATATTACTTGTTCCAGTGTTTGATCTCCTG
>PLXB01000316.1 GCA_003151215.1 Ignavibacteriota bacterium | reverse complement strand
TTAAGTACTCGAGAAGACGCATTCCTCCTTCAGGTACAAGCAAATGATGGCATTTTGCAAGGACGACGGAGCTGATCTCGTAGAGATGCGAATCCGAAAGTTGAAGCTGCGATATTTCTTCCGGAGTCGGGTCTTCCCCGCCGATACGTTTGGAAAAGGCAAGTTCCATCACAGCAAACTGCTTACCGCGCAGTTTAAGAACAGAAAGCCGCTCTGCTTCCTCTTCTGTAAGCGCTGTGATGAGATTGAGGAGTAATCTCATAATTTATATTTTTTAAAAATTCCCGTGGTAAAAAAAAACATGCAAGTGGGCAAGCTTGAAAACAAACACATTCATACGACTAATGTTTCCGCAAAAGAGAGTTTTTTTTGATAAAAAAAACGATAATCTCCAGGTTGTTCGATTCTTGTAACAAATTGCTCATTTCGGGGTTATTTACATGGAAAATCAATTACTGATATTGTGAATTGATCTATGAAAACACCATTCATTCTTTTGGTCATTTCGCTTGCACTCTTTGCCTGCAAAAGTAATCCTATTGTGTCGGCTCCTGTTTCACCTGTCGTGACTATTACTCCTTCAAATTTTCACGGAACAGAATTTGTCATCGATACTTTCAAAGCTAAAATTGCTAACCACGATTTTGCACAAACATATTTTATATGGGATCTGGGAGATACGTCAATTATCGCCATCCCGCCGCAGCCGTCTTTTCAAGCTATCCATGCTTTCGTAAAACCCGGGATCTATAACATAAGGGTAAAAGCATACGATATATATTCGAACGAAATCATAGCCAAAGATAGTATTACCGCTACGATCGATACGGCAACATCATCTGTTGAGATCCTGCCTCAGTTTTATCATGGCGGGTTGGCAATTAACAGCTTCGGAATTCTTGCCGGCTTTTCACTTTCGGTTAAGACTTCACTGCCGGCAAACGATCTCTATCAATTTTGGGATTACGGAGATGGGACGACGGATAGTTTTGTCTCCGGTCCCATTTCGCACATATTTCCTAAAGCAGGAAGCTATCTCCTGAAAGTCGATGTCTACCAAAAGAGCGGTGTGTACGTCGGAACCGATACTGCTGCGATTACGATAACTTTTCCTGCTGTTTCGCTTGATTCCATAAAACAGATGCAGCATGTAGAGGCGTATTTATTTATCGATAGCACGTATTCTATTTTTGATGAGGCGAATAGCTTCCTCCCATTAGCAATTGGCGAACCTTTTACGGACCAGAATATCACCTCGAGCTGGAACGGGAATAACTTCTCCATCGAGTTTTTTGTCGATCTGAGTCAGGATTATCGCATCTCCGGTTCCCTTTCTTCCGATTGCAAGACCTTGAATAACGTTACGGTCTTTGCTAAAGATACGGGGTTCGGTTCTATTAATTTTGCATATGGTTACACTGCCACCAATGCGAAGATCATCGCAGTTACACCTACAAATGTGGTTTATAAAATTCCGGCAGAGATGCTAAAAAATAATCTGCAAAATATAAATTTTGTCTATAACCAGGGGCGGGGTCCGCTGCCAATCGGCTCCGTTGATAGTTGGAATAATTTTATGGTTCAAAATAACGCTACTGATCTGCCAACAAACCCACAATTTATTTTTGTATTTTCAAAACAATGAAGATGTTGTTTTACTGAAACTCATTTGCCGCGATATACGTAGTTCCTTCGTCTTAATTCACCACCATCCAACATGAAATCTCTTCGCTTGTTTTTCGCTCTTGCATTTCTTTTTGCTTCGGGGCATATTCTTCTTGCGCAGAATCTTACCGATGATTTGCCCAAAGATCCGGATGTCCGCACCGGAACATTGCCTAACGGATTGAAATATTATATCCGCAAAAATCATAAACCGGAGAACCGAGTCGAATTCCGGCTTGCCGTCAAGACGGGTTCGATCATGGAAGATGATAACCAGCAAGGCTTGGCACATTTCTGCGAGCACATGCAATTCAACGGCACGGAGCATTTTCCGAAATTGGAGCTGGTGAATTTTTTAGAATCCACCGGCGTAAAATTCGGAGCACACTTAAATGCTTATACAAGCTTCGATGAAACTGTCTATATGCTGCAGCTTCCGATGGATAAGCCCGAAGTTCTCGATAAAGGATTACTTGTCCTCGAAGATTGGGCAGGTCATGCAACGTTTGAAGATGTGGAGATCGATAAAGAACGGGGAGTTGTCATCGAAGAGTGGCGCCTCGGGCGCGGTGCAAATGAGCGCGTGCAGAATAAACATTGGCCAATAGAATTCTATCAGTCGCGTTATGCCGAAAGAATTCCGATCGGGAAAAAAGAGATCATCGAGAAATGCTCGTATGAAACGTTACGAAAATTCTATCATGATTGGTACCGCCCCGATCTGATGGCATTTATTGCCGTCGGCGATTTCGATGTGGATAAAATGGAAAAAGAAATTAAAGAACGTTTCGGAAAATTGCAAAATCCTCCGAATGAAAGACCGCGTACGAAATACTCTGTACCGCTTCATGATACGACGCTCATATCGATCGCCGGCGATAAGGAATTGCAATTCCAGCTCGGCCAGGTGATCTTCTAAAGACCGAAAGAGAATACGATTACGGTTGCCGATTATCGCCTGGGGATGATCGGAAGAATTTACGATGCAATGCTCAATGCGCGGATCCAGGAGCTTATTCAGAAAGGCGATCCGGGATTTGCTTTTGCCAGCACGAATGACGGAAGGTTTCTCGGAGGCATCAATGCATATTTCGGTTTCGCAGTTCTCAAACCTGAAGGAATTGAAAAAGGCTTGACTACGATCGTAGAAGAGATGTACCGCGTCAAGCAAAACGGATTTACGGCTACGGAGCTTGATCGCCAGAAACTGACGATGCTCACGAAGATGGATGAGCAGTTCAAAGAGCGAGATAAAACAGAATCCTCCAAATACGTACAGGAATATTTACGCAGTTATCTTCAGGATGAACCATATCCCGGCATCGAGTATGAAAACGAGCTTTTCAAAAAATTTCTGCCGACGATCACACTTGCCGAAGTCAACGCGCTTTCAAGTAAACGCATGAATAGCGGAAGCCGAGTCGTGACGATCTCCTATCAGATCAAAGACAGCACCACAACTGCACCGAGTGAAACGGCTATACGGTCGATATTCGATAACGAAATGAAAAGCAAGCTCACTGCATACGATGATAAAACGAGCGATAAACCGTTACTGGCGAAAAAACCAAAGCCCGGAAAAATAACGGCAGAAAAAAAGATGGAGAACCTTGGCATCACCGAATGGACACTTTCCAACGGAGCGCGCGTTGTCATAAAGCCGACAGATTTCAAGAACGACGAAGTTCTTTTTTCTGCAATAAGCCCCGGCGGAAGTTCGCTGGCAAGTGATGCCGACCAATTTTCCGCCGAAGTATCGGATAATATTGTCGATGCAAGCGGAGTCGGAGATTTCGATGAAACAATGCTGAAGAAAATACTTGCAGGGAAAAATGTTTCGATGAGTCCGGATATTTCCCGATTGCAGCAAGGCTTCAGCGGAAATTCGACTCCGAAAGATCTCGAGACCATGCTTCAGCTCCTTTATCTTTATGCTACTTCTCCGCGTAAAGATCTACAGGCCTATAAGGCTTTCCAGACGCAAATGGCGACTTTCCTAAAAAATCGCGACGCCGATCCTTCTTCGGCATTCAGGGATACGGTGCAGGTTACGATGGCGCAGTATCATCCGCGCGAAAAACCGTTCACTTTGGAGGCAATGAATAGCGTGAATTTCGATAGAGCATTCGATTTTTATAAAGACCGCTTTGCCGATTTCGGCGATTTTACATTCTTCTTCGTCGGGAATATCGATGCTGCGAAATTGAAACCGCTTGTCGAAACGTATATTGCAAGTCTGCCATCTCAATCCCGGAAAGAATCATGGAAAGATCTGGGTATCACGCCTCCAAAAGGACGGATCACGAAATCAGTCTATAAAGGCATCGAGCCGAAAAGCTTTGTAACGATCAATCTTACCGGGCCTTTCGAGTGGAATCTGAAAAACCGGATGGAGATTCAGGCAATGTCGGAAGTGCTTGCGATCAAGCTTCGCGAAACACTCCGCGAAGATATGGGCGGAGTTTATGGAGTCGGCG
>PLXB01000267.1 GCA_003151215.1 Ignavibacteriota bacterium | reverse complement strand
TGCGCTCGACGCCCATCATCACTTTATCTTTGGCGTTTTCGAAATCGTGCATCGTAATGCGATCGACATTTCTCCGCGCTGCAAGAAGTGCAGCTTCATTAACTAAATTTGCAAGATCTGCGCCGGAAAGTCCTGGAGTGCCGCGCGCCAGAACTTCCAGATCGACATCGCTTGCAAGAGGGGTAAGACGTGTATGAACTTTTAAAATTCCCTCTCTGCCGCGAACATCGGGACGGTCAACAACCACTTGCCTGTCGAAACGTCCGGGGCGAAGCAATGCAGGATCAAGAACATCGGGACGGTTCGTTGCTGCCATAATGATAACACCATTATTCTGATCGAAACCATCCATTTCAACAAGAAGCTGATTGAGCGTCTGTTCGCGCTCATCATGTCCGCCACCAAGACCTGCACCGCGATGACGTCCGACTGCATCGATCTCATCGATAAAAACGATACACGGAGCATTCTTTTTCGCCTGATCGAAAAGATCACGGACACGGGATGCACCCACTCCTACAAACATCTCAACAAAATCCGCACCGGAGATCGAAAGGAACGGCACACCTGCTTCACCTGCAACAGCGCGGGCAAGTAGAGTCTTGCCGGTTCCGGGAGGACCGAGCAACAAAACACCACGCGGAATCTTGCCGCCAAGCCGTTGAAATTTGGTCGGCTCTTTTAAGAATTCGATGATCTCCTGCAGTTCAACTTTTGCTTCATCGGCGCCGGAAACATCTGCAAAGGTAACTTTCGGACCTTTATCGTCAGCAAGCTTTGCTCGCGATTTGCCGAAGGAGAAAATCCCTTTCGGCCCGTTCATACCTTGATTCTGCATCCTGCGCATGAGAAAGATCCAGAAAACGCCCAGAACTATCCATGGCAGAAAACTGACCAATCCGTCCATCCAGGTGCTGGTCGAATCTTCTTTGGTGATCGTCAGCCCTTTTTCATTCCAAATTTTATACTGATCATTAAGCGTCTCAGGTATGAGATTTACAACAACATGATCACCGGATAAAACTTTACCTGGCGTCGTTGTCTCCAAAGTTTCTTTATTATTAAGCGTACCATGAAAACGATACTGATTCAAGCCATACTGTTCGATCTTTCCGGATTTGAACTTTCCGTCAGCTAAAAGATGCTGGTAGTATGTATTCGTAACTTCAACCTCTGTTGGTTCGCCATTTCCTTTGAAAAGAAAGAATAGACCGGCGACGCAAACAAACATCACTGCCCAAAGAGCAAGTGTACGGAAGATATGATTTAAATTTGTTTCGTTACCCGGACCTTGTCTGTTCCCCGGAAGTTTCGGTCCCGTACTACGATTCGGAGACGGTCGTTTATCGTTCGGACGAGCAGAATTCTTTCCGCTGCGGCTAACAGGGCGTTCCTCTTTTTTTGTCGTACGTTCATTGACCGGAGCTTTCGGTTCGCTTGCGGGAGTTTCCGTATCCGGTTTCATGCCCGAAGGTTCGGGGATATTTGTCATTTCAGCCATTTTTATTCAAAGAACGACTGTTGCTATTGAGGCAGTCGTTTATATTTCATTATATTGTTATTTTCCTACTTATCCAAAAGTTGAAACACCCTTTAGAGAATGTGAGTTCGGATTCGGAAAGCACCGTTTATGAGGACAATTAATCCGCCTCATAACAAGAGAAGATTTAGAATCTGCTCTACTATTAGAAATTTTCCTTATAATATGATACGTCGTAATTGTAATGCTGTTTCGGATTTAGTCGAAAGCCTGGCAAATTCGGCACTTCTGATACCCGGAATCCAAAGGATAAACTTTGGATCATCTTGGAAGACGATTAAAGGCATAAAATATTTTAACCGTTCGCTTTTAATTCCGGCTTCACTAAGAATATCACTTATAAGGCGCGACTTTCCTTTCATACCAAATGGCTTCATTTTATCACCTGGTCTCCAAAAACGAATAAGGAGCTTACGTCCGGCAAGTTCGTCAAAATTAAAATATGCCGAATCGGCGTCTTGAGGTTTTTTCCAACCCTTAACCTTCTTTGCAACAATAAATCCAACGGGACTCATTACTTTCTCGCCCATGTCAAGTTGATGTATATGATCAGGAGGAAAATCAATGAATTCTATAGTAATATTCTTTCCATCATGAGCAAGAATAATTTCCTTAGTAAATTGAAAAATTTTTCGTGATGGATACAATAAATAGGACTCCATCAGCATCGAGTGGATTTGATCGATGGAAACAAATTTTCCCGAAAGAGCAGAGGCTTCCTGCAAAATCAGTTCTCTGCGAATAAAATCAGGGGCAACAAGCAAGATCTTTTTCTGAAATGTTGTTATTCTTCTCGCTACAAAAAAAGAAGGTTGTTCCACAATTGTTTTTTTACGCAATGTTTCGACTTGGCTTTCGATATACATTGCTACGGAAGCAATATTTTGAGTCATCCTCGAAAACCCGGAATAAATATCACGACCCTTGAATGCTGTTTCCAGCGCAGGAAGAACGAAATGGCGAACGCGATTACGCTGAAAATCACGTGAATCATTCGATACATCTTCCCGAAATGGGATATTATTTTCTTTTGCAAATGTCCTTAAATTTGCTTTGTTGATTTCGAGAAGTGGCCGGATAAGATTGCTTGAAACGGACAATCTACGTGACTCGGGAATACCGTGCAAGCCATTTAACCCTGACCCTCGAACGATATTCATCAGAACTGTTTCAGCCTGGTCATTAGCATTATGTGCAGTAGCAATAAAATCAGATTTTTTTGAAACGGCGATTTCTCCGATCTTCCGGTACCTGAGATGGCGTGCGGCTTCTTCAATCCCAATCTTGTTCGCAATTGCATAAGTCCGAGTATCGACAGAAAAAGAATAAAACGGAATTTTTAGTTTTTCTGCGAATCGCTTAACAAGCGCTTCGTCTTTATCCGATTCTTTTTCACGGAGAGAATGATTGATATGAATAAGCGAAAGTTTTTTCAGATGTCCCTTCTTTCGAAGTTCATTGAGAACAAATGCAAGGGACATCGAATCGACACCGCCGCTGACCGCAGCAAGGATGCTTGCCGTGCCCTTAACTCCAAGCCGGGAAATGGCATGCGCGACTGATACGATGATATCTGCTTTTTTAGAATTGCCCATACGTACTTTCCTGCCGCGTTAGTTTAATATCACGAAGTTCCGGCGCTTTTAAGCGAATTTCCAAATTGAATCCTTTGATAATGCCGGTCGGGCGATAATCGAAATTCAATTCCCAGCAATCGAGATCGCGATGCACGCGCAAGTTCGGAACTACGATCTGTCCCGAGACAAGATCATACGCTGCGCTGGTAGAAAAACTCCAGTTCTTTGTTAATGACAGAGTAAAACTGATACTTGCCGAAAGATTTCTCTGGCTGCCCAAAGCGGAATAATTCTCGGTGTAAGAAACACTATAACCGGCATTCCATTTCGGACGAAACGGAATTGAAATATATGCACCGGGATAGTTACCGCCAAGATACATGTGCCGCTCATCTTCAGGCGTTTTTAACTGAAAGAACCTGCGAAGTGAATCCACATTATCCCCTTCCGTCGTCGAACTTGAGGCAAAACCGCCGCTAAGGCTGAATGAAACACTATTTGCTCGAATTACTCCTTTGCCGAGAGAAATCAATGTATGATCAGTGGAATCACCCCCGGCGTAATTTCTCGGGTAGAAAGAATATTGTGCATTTCCGCTAATGGCAAGGAATGTTCCTATATTTGAATTCGCCGAGAGATTGAGCGGAGAATAAATCTTCTGGATCAGATCATATCCCGAATTGAAATTCAGATTTAGGAGCTTCACTTTATCTACAGTAGACGAATCGGCATTAACCTTATGCTCGATCTTTGCCTCAAAATCATTACCTAATCCAAAGCCCATTGCGCCCGATCTTGCTCCCATTGCAAATCCGCCAGATCCTAAATCATCTTCATATTTACTATAACGAACAGACTGCTTCGTTATAGGATCAATATAGGTTTGTGCTTCTCCTTCTCGTTCTGAGAGATCAGGTGTATAGGTAAATGAAACCGATGGCTGGAGCGTGTGCCTGATAGCCTGTACGCCAAAGACGCCAACATTTGCTATTCCATACATCGTCGTGCTTGCGCCAACGCTGTAGTTATAACGATAAACTCGATGCAACCCATTATTATAAGTATTGTTAAACTCTGCTATCGTATCGAACTTACCGGCAAACGTATCTATTTTCATATAGGGAGTTTTTGTCTTTGCGCGAAAGAGCCAATCTTCGGAATAGTTAAACGATGGCGTTACTGAAATATAACCAAGCTTCGGTGAGATGGAAATCGAAGGCGAATGTGAAATAACAGTTTGCTGAGTATACGTATATGATGTATCGCCGGGAAATCCTCGCGATGTATCTGACGGGATCTGATTAAAGCTTTTGCTCACACTTCTCGTAAAATTTCCGCTGTAATTAAGTTGAATCGTCTGCAATAAGTTTGCATCTTCGCTTCCGGTCGGATTGCCAAAAATATAGATCGGTGAAGTACGCGAAAATGAAATGGACGGGCTGGTTTCCTGATATGTTCCATCACGCAGATTCTGGTTTCGTTGGTAGCCGGCGCTAAAGGAAAAGCCGATATCTTCGAGTGATGTATTAAAGGAGGCACTGGAAGTTGCCGTCTGTCGAAGCACATCATTGATATTCTGCGCATTATTGAGTGCATAGTTGTTACTCTGAAAATTAAGATTCGTTGAAAGTGTAGTAACCGGACTGATATTCAGTGTTGGTACACCAAAGGCCAATTCAAAATCTGTTTCATAAGGGTCGACACTGCTATTTCGGATCTTACTATAGCCAAGAGTTAAATTCACGGGACCATTAAATAAATATCGTTTCATATAGGCAGCGGCGAAATTCAAATTATATCCGCCCTTCGTATATAAATCCGTTTTCGCCAAAGCATCGAAATAATCATCGAAAACATAATAATATCCGAGATGAGTAAGACCGTAACCGCGATCTCCCGTCGTTGAATAATTCGGTGCAATGATGCCGCTCGTTCTCCCTGTTGCGTGATTAGGAAATACGGCAAATGGCAGCGCAAAGACTGGAACATCGGCAATATAAAGAAAAACCGGTGCTGCAAAAACCTGATCGCCGGAAATAAGCTTCATCCGCGGTGACTCGAAATAATAATGCGGCGTGGGCTGTGAGCATGTGGTATAGCGTCCGTTTTCGACAAACAATGTTTGCGGTTCGACTTGCTTGATCTTCTCGCCGTAATAATATCCGCCTTGCATCGAAGTCGTCCCCAGTTCGACCGTGCCTTGCTTCGTCTTCATGTTATAGACGATCACTTCTCCTTCATAGGGTGTATTTCCGTCAACAAGCTTCGGGGCTCCTCTGGATTGAACACGGGAAGTATCGCGGATTATTCTTCGCTGTTTGCCCATATTCGACGCTAAGACTGAATCGAATGCAGCACTTGTAGCGGTAAGAGTATTCTTCGGAAAATCCATGACAATACGAAATGCCTGCATATTGCTTACCTTGTAATCAAGCGTAGCATCTCCCGTCAGGATCATCTTCTTTTTCTTAATTTCGAAAACGGATGAATCCCTTGCCGTATAATAGACGATTGTATCGATTTCTCCTTTGACGGAATCTCGCGCGATAAAGAGCGAATCGGGAAGGTCAAAACCGGGACGTTTTACTTTTGCCGAACGCTTNNAGAAAGTGTGAAAGAAAAGATGATAATAAAAAAAACAAAGAAGCAGGCACTTAAGTCATTCCGAGCGAAGGAACGAATCCCGTAAATATTAGTAAAACTTAAGGTTCTACAATCTGTCAGGGGATTCTTCACCTCCTCCAAATCCCTGTCGTGATCAGGACTCCGTTCAGATTGACATGGGAATATCTCACGCATACTTCGGTCGCTTCTTATACGGAATCGGATCGGCCGTTCCTGCAAGCTCGAAGCCGCGCAACCTTAGCGCACAGGAATCGCATTCCCCACATGCTTGATCTTCGGATTGATAGCATGACCAAGTTAATT
>PLXB01000145.1 GCA_003151215.1 Ignavibacteriota bacterium | reverse complement strand
GGATCGAGTGTAAGCACTCTTTCATAAGTACCCTGCACGTCAAATCCTGAGTACAGTGTTGCGACTTCTTTGCCGAGTTCATCATAAAGCGAAATCGTTACCTGCCCGTCTTTCTCGGCTTGGTATTTGATCGTTACATTTTTTTGCACGCTCGGATTCGGATAGACTTTCATCGGCGGCGAAGCAGGCGAGATTATTTCCGTCACGGCATCAGGGCCTCCCATATCAACTTTCATAATAAAGCCTACTAATCCGTAAAGCAGAAACGTATGATCATCAAGCCAGTGAGCCAGCAGTCGGTGGTAATTGTAAAATGGAACGGTAAATTGATTCGGCCAGGTCTTTCCGCCGTCAGATGTGTATCTTAGTGTTATGCTATCGGGGACTATCTCGCTTGTTCTCGAATACTGCCCCACAATGCCGATCTTGGAATTATAGAACGAGATACCGACGCTATCGGGAGGCGTGAAGATCACCGACCAGGTTGCACCATGATCCGTTGATTTCATCACAGCGCTATCGGCGCCGACATAATACGTCCCGTCCGGAAATGCCTGAACATATTTCAGACTTGCCTGAGACCCGGCAAGCGGCTGATCGGTATTATTGACCCAATTGTCTCCGCCATTAGTGGTGCGAAGAAGTGTGCCCTGATCGCCAACAGCTACCCCTATCTGAGGTGTGCTGAATGCGATAGTCTTTAGAAATACCGGGTAAGGCACTGATTTATCCTGCCAGGTAGTGCCGCCATCAACCGTGCGGAAGATCGTCCCGCCGTCGCCGACACAGAAGCCCGTATCCGGCGAAGTGAAAGCAAAGTCATGTAATTTGTATTGTGTGATCTGCCGAATGCTATCCCAAGTTACACCGCCGTTTCTTGTACGGAAAAGTGCTCCGTTCCAACCGGCCACAAAAGCAGTATTTGAGTCCTGGCAATAGACGCCTGATACATCTTCTCCATTTAGGACAATATTCCAGGTCAAACCGTTATCCGCCGTTCTCACAACCGTGCTGCCTGTAACCGTACTGTATCCATATCCTGAATTATCGAAGGAAGCAAAGAAATAGTCAAAAGTATTGGGATCGATGGGGCAATGTGCATAATCCCAGGTGCTCATGCTGTCATTACTTACAGCAATTTGACCGTTAGCCCCTGCAAATCCTATTACGAGATGTGGCCCCGTATTACAAACGGCAAGGCAAGTATATCTCATTTGTGCGGGGTCAGTACCACCATCTGCATCACCAATTTTGACAGCTGTGGAAGCTTCACATATTCCGTAATAAAGATTCCAACCGTTTGTAGTATATATTAAAACACGATTGTACAATCCAAAAAGTTCATCTCCGTCGCCAAGCGATATTTGGGCATAACGAGGATAAGGAGTTACCGTATCAATACTTGCAAGCCCGGTATAGGCAACGGCACGTAAAGGTGCATAACTTACGGGTGAATAAGGATAGTAATTATTTCTGGTTTGCCAAATATTACCATCGTTGGTGTAGCGGACAAGTGCCCTGCCTCCTACAGCAGTTGCAGTATCTTCATTCAGCATTGCAACAGAATAATAATTTTGGGATATCCCTTGTCTCGGCACTATGCTCCAGCTTAAACCTCCATCCGTTGTTTTGAGAATTGTACCCGTCTGACCCACAGCAAGCCCTACCTTCGTACTTCCATAAGCTTCGGCATAAAGTGCTTTCGTCGTGCCGCTTGTGATTAAACTCCATGAGACACCAAAGTCAGTTGAACGGAAGATCATACCGCTATCACCGACAATTTGGAAGGTACTGCCGGTGATGCGAGTGATGGCTCGTAAAGTTAAGCTGGTCAAACCATTTGCCTGCTCTATCCAGTTTTTTCCTTGATCGCTCGTTGTGAGAATAATCCCTGCATCGCCGACAACGATTGCATGTAGCGAGTCGTAATAACTTACTCCATAGAATGTATGACTTCGGGAAACAGGGACTGGAAGAACTTTGAATATATTATTTGAATTGATATTATCACTTGTAATAATCGCAGCTAAAGAGTCCAAATTAATCACTACTGTTGCCGAATCTCCGACGACCATCGCATGATTATAATCGGCAATGCTGATGCCGCGAAGCGTGATGTTCGACGGCGCAACGCGGGTGATCTGCTGCGAATACAGGGGAGAAATATTTGTTAACAATATAATGCTTGCAGCAAGGAACAATAACCTGATGCGAGAATGAATATTTTTCATAATTTTATCATTCGTAAAGTTTGCGAACTGCCCTCTTTTGAAATACGAATAAAGAATGTGCCATGCAAATTCGGATCGAGTATAAGCACTCTTTCATGAGTACCTTGCACTTCAAATCCTGAATAAAGTATTGCAATTCGCTTGCCAAGTTCATCCCATAGTTCAATAGTTATCGGTCCGTCTTTTTCGGTTTCGTATTCGACAGTGACATTTCTTTGCGAACTCGGATTCGGATAGACTTTCATCGGAGGTGAAGCTGGTGAGACGATTTCTGTTACGGCATTCACCCCGCACAGATTTACCTTCATGATAAATCCTTCAATACCATAGAGCAAGAAACTGCAATCATCGAGCCAGTGAGCGAGTAATCGGTGAAGATTGTAGAAAGGAACGGTGAATTCTTTTGCCCAGGTATTCCCGCCATCGGTTGTGTACTTAAGGGTCATGCTGTCAGGGACAAGCATTGAGGAAGTTGAGTATTCTCCAAGAATACCGATTTTTGAATCATAGAATGAAATACCGACACTATCGGGGGGGGTATAAATAACTTCCCATGTTGATCCATGATCGGTGGATTTCATGACGGCACTATCGGCGCCCACATAATATGTTCCATCAGGAAATGCCTGAATATATTTCATACTTGCTTCTGAGTTTGCAAGTGGGTGATCGCCATTATAAGTCCAGTTTTCTCCTCCGTCTGTTGTTCGTAAAAGAGTCCCGTTATCACCGACAACAACTCCTGTATCAGTACTGCTAAATGCCACGACTTTTAGGAATGAAGGATAGGGCGGTGATTTATCATTCCAGGTAGTGCCTCCATCGAATGTGCGTAATATCGTCCCTCCGTCCCCAACACAGAAACCGGTATCCGGAGATGTGAATGCGAAACCATGTAATCGGTATTGAGTCAGTGAAGGAATGCTGTCCCATTTTACTCCGCCATTTCTCGTGCGAAAGAGTTCGCCGTTCCATCCGGCAACAAATGCCGTGTTCGAGTCAAGACAAATGACGCCGGCAACATCTTTTCCGTAAAGTACCGGTTTCCACGTGAATCCGTTATCGGTTGAACGCTCAACATCCCCACCGGCAACAGTACAGTAACCGTATCCCGCGTTATCAAAAGAAGCGAAAAAATAATGGTCAAGATTTACTCGTAACGTACTGCTCGCATAACCCCACCGGCCCATCGTACTGTCTATGCTTCCGGAAATTTCACCATACGGTCCGGCAAATGCAAATAAAAGATAGGGGCCATTATGAGTTACATCAACGCAGGTGAATCTGGCTTGTTTTTCGTCAATACCACCATCGGCATCACCGATCTTTTCAGCAGTATAACATACCCATACTGTATCCACCGGAGTTGTCCCCACGATAAGATGATTATAAAAGTAATGCATAATATCGCCATCACCGAGCGCCATTGCAGCAAGCTGTGGATTGGTAACGCTGTTGGTATAGGTTCCGGGGAGCCCGGTATAGGCAACGGTACGAAGCGGCGCATATCGTGCTGTTGAAGGGTATTTGCTTGGGTTTGATATGATATTCGAATCTCTGGCAGTTTTCCAGATCGTGCCATCGTTGGTGTAGCGGATAAGTGCGGAATCGCCTACTGCTATGGCTGTGTCCTGATTGAGCATTGCCACGCCATAAAAATTTAAGTACGGAATTCCTGCACCGGGCTGCAGGTTCCAACTTTGACCGCCATCTGTCGTTTTCAGCATCGTGCCTGCCTCACCGGCAATAAGACCGGTGGTCGCGCTGCCGAATGCTTCAGCATAGAGAGCTTTTGAAGTTCCGCTGGAAATTGTATTCCACGTTGAGCCGTTGTCATTCGAGCGAAGGATCGTGCCGCCATCGCCGACTATTTGGAAGATGTTTCCTGAAATATGAGTAACAGCCCGCAACGTTTTGTTTGTGAGCCCCATTGCCTGCTGCAACCAGCTCGCGCCTTTATCGCTTGTCGTCAGAACTATCCCAGCGTCGCCGACAACAATAGCATGAAGCGAATCATAATAACTTACTCCATAAAATGAATGGTCATGCGAAACAGGTACTTGAAGCAGAACAAAATGCGGCGGTACAAAATCTTCAATTCGCACACTAACAATAATGCTGTCTGATTGCAGCAAGATCGCAGCCGAATCTCCGACACACATTCCATGATTATAATCAGCGCTGCTTATTCCGTGCATAGTGATATGTGACGGATTGATGCGGGTGATCTGTTGAGAATAAACAATAGAGGTTTGTATAAGAACTACTATGCTTGCGACGAGAAAAATCGTCCTGCGGGTAAGATTGATTTTATACATAGAGGGATTTTAAAATGATGAAAAAGAAGTTCACTGACCAACGTAGTGAAGCTACTCACTACGTTCTTCAGAACAAAATATTGCATCCCGGAGATGGCTATTCGTACCCTCTTGAAGTTACAAATATACAACTTTTATCATCTCGTCCGTATGGTTTTTACTCGAAGTGGGGTGGGAGGACTTACTTGGAAACTGTCATCGCTTATTCACTTTCTTTTTGCAATAATTTTTTGAAATTTTCCGGGATGAAAAAAAGCGTCCTTTGTAAGAAGTGTAATTGGCTCAACACCAAGCGCTTTTGCTATTTTGGCAAGATTGGTAATGCTGATTGTTGCCTCTGCCCTTTCAACTTTTCCGATATAAGTATAAAATAGCCCTGATTCACCTGCCAGCTTTTCTTGTGACCAATTTAAAGTTGTCCTGAAACCTCTTATATTCTCACCGGCAATTTTTTTTATGTTCACAATGCAAATATGTATTATATTTGCACAAAGGCATATACCACATATGGTATAAAAAAGAGACGGCTCTTATTAATGTCTTTTACTATTATTCAACTATTTCATTTAAAAAAATAACTTATGAAAAATACACATCTGTTCAGCAGGGTTGGAATTTTTCTAGCTTTGCTCTTAGTTACATCTTCATTATATGGGCAGTGTCCTTCAGATATTACACCAACAAATGTCGGATGGCATGATACAACTGCTTCGACTACTGTTTTATGTGGTTCTGTTGGAACTTGTACCATAACTGTCTCCTTTTGTTGGCGTGCTTTACCCGGGATAGGCGGTTCAACTCTGTATGAAACGTATATGTATAATATCGATGAGAATTGCGATGGTTGCGGCAATTACACTTGGCAGGATATTTTCAGTATGTCCATGAAATTAACATATCAGACCCTCGGAAGCGGAGTGCCGGGATGCGGATATGTAAATACTATGACGTGGCAAGGATATCGACCTCCTTGTTGGAAAAGATCTAGCACGGGAAATGGCTTTACTGCTTGTTCTACAGGAACAGACAGTTACTGTGAAGAAATATGCTCATTGTGTTATGCTTCAGGAATAGTATATAGTTCATCCTGTACTTAGACTACAATAGGTACTCCACCCTGTTCAGGGTATCCCCCCCCCTCACCATGGACTTTAACCGACACTAATTGTTATCAAATCGACTGTGGTATTTTTTAAAAACCATAGGCTGATTTTTCTGATCGCTTTCGCGTCATTATTTTTAACTCATGGCGCGAAAGCTCAGTTTCTTTGGTCTCTTTCACAGCCGAATGAAGTAAATAACCGTTATCAATATCAATTCAGCTGCCTTTCCTGTTTTGGAGATGATTGCACTGCTGCAGGACGGATTCGTGATTACGTCACAACAAAACTAAATATAGTTTTCTGGCATAGTATAGATGGCGGTGCCAATTGGGAAATGCAGGACCCAAACCTTCCTTTCGAAACAGGCGATAATCAGAATCAGATTTCCGTGATTCAGCAGATTGACTCATTAAATATTGTTGGGATAGGCGATTCAGGTTTAGTGGTTCGCACTTTCGATGGTGGCAAAACTTGGGAGAAACAGAATTGCAATACATTATCACTCCTCAACGATGTTCATTTTTCCGATCCGGAGAATGGCATAATTGTTTCTAATGATTCAGCCGAAAACATCATTACGACAAATGATGGCGGCAACACATGGAATTCCGTCTCCTTCGGATTATCAAATGCAATTCAATGCCATACTTTTGGTTTTCAGTCATATGCAATATTGAAATCCGGATCAGGCCCAGTCTATTCTACGTCTGATAACTGGAAAAATGTGGATTCGACAAAAACCATTTTTGACAATACGCAGAATTTTAACGTTTTTAAATGGAATATCTTGGGGCGAGATACTATCTTAGCATTTGGGAATGCCTATGGACCTCATGGGCTTATTATCCGCTCAACGAATGCAGGTAAAAACTGGGATGCGCCAATGATTGACACTGGCTTTAATTATATTAGTTTTATGACGTCTTGCAGTAGAGATACCGTCTTTGCCGCAGGCGTGAGCATTAATCATATACTCTTCAGCAGCGACAGGGGAGCTACATGGACAAATGATTCAATTTTTGTGAATACGACATACCCTGTTGATTATTGCAACGGGTTGGCAGCTGCAGGACAGGGACATTTTCTTGGAACATTTAACGGAATTATTATTCGTGGTCAAAGTCAGCATTCTGGTGTTTTGCTTGAGAAAAACGTTTCAAGATTTTCAATCTACCCAAACCCTGCTTCAAATGTATTACATATTAACTCTTCTCTCCCCGAAAAGAAATTCTTTGTTATAGATATGCTCGGGAGACAGGTGATGACTAAACGTATTGAAGATATTAGTAAATCCGACCTTGACATTTCTTCCCTCTCGAACGGAATATACTCACTTTTGCAGGATAATGATGGTTCGTTGATACTTGTGGGAAAATTTGCCGTAATTGCTCGGCAGTGATGAAAATGAAAATAAGCTTCAGCTTTACTTTATTAATAATGATATTGCTATTTCCTCAAATGGCAGAGTCTCAGTATTTATGGCATGTCGTACATACTGATTTCGATGGTACGCTTTACTATGCCTTTGATGCGATTTCCTGTGCTGGCAATAATTGTACAGTATGCGGAAGTATCATAGATCCTTTGCAGCCTGTTGTAACGCGAATGTTCTGGCGAAGCATCGACGGCGGCGTCTCCTGGCAAATGCAGAATCCTGGAATTGCATCTTATCCTGATTTAAAGCATAAACACTACTTCACAACTATTCAGGAGATAGATTCCATTAATACTATTGCCGGAGGAGATTCAGGATATGTCGTTCGCACATTCGATGGCGGCAGCACATGGCAGAAGGAGGATTTGCATTCTAACGGAATTATCAGGGATATACATTTTTCTGACGCAAATACCGGCATTATCCTTATTCAGGAAGACTATCAAATTCTTACTGGCGCCGGAGCCGTTAAAATTCTTACGACGACAAATGGCGGCATAATCTGGGCAACATCTTCTTTTACCGTTTTTAACCCGAATTTAAAAGGAAATTTTGCCAGTTGCTTTTCCTACGGCGGAGGAAAGTTTAGTGTATTCAGCACCAGGGATGGAAGAATTTATTCGACAAATGACAATTGGCAGACCATTGATTCTTCGAATGCGCCTCCAAATCATTCACAAGAAGATTCGATATATTATGCTTATAATTTTTTACACTGCAAGTTCACAAGAGGCGATACGATAATCGCCTTTGGCTATTATAGTGATACTGCAAATTCTATGAAATTTGGTGGTTTGATGATTCGAACGATAAATGCCGGCGTCACATGGGACACTCCCCAAAGATTTGCTTATCCACCAATAGCGGATATAGAGATGATGACGAGTCTTGAAGGCGATACGATTCTTGCAAGCAACTACTATGCAAATACGATTCTTCGCAGCATCGATCATGGAAATTCCTGGACCCCTGATCCTTTTAAATTGGATACGAATTATAGCCTTTTCTCTATTAATTCCATGACTTTCAGTGCAAATAGCACTCCACTTGCAATACTAGGGAGTGGAGGTGCTTCAGTATATGGTGTTCCGACCATTATAGTTAGAGGGAGCTATGAAAGCGATGGAATCGAACAAATTAATCTCCCCCCTCTTATCCCTCATCTTTACCCGAATCCGGCTTCGGATATTCTACACCTTACTTTGCTTGATCCTTTAAGACCGATCCATATTATCGATATTTTTGGAAGAGATATGTTCCGAAGTTCAACTGACGAACAAGGAATGCAAACTATCAACATTTCGTCAATACCTCGCGGTATGTATAATGTTCTTCTCGATCGGGACGGTAAGCTTCTAAGTGCCGGAAAAATAGTTGTTGTAGGAAAATAGAAGCTGTAGGGTTATGCTACAAATCTACAACTTTTCTACTGCCACCATTGCCTCTGCCATATTTTTCGTATGAGTGATCGAAACCTGGATCTGATACTCTGCGCCGACGATCTTTGCGACATTGCCGATCATCGAACCTTGTAATTTTATTATTGGCTTTCCTGAATATTCTTTTTGCACTTCCACTTCTTTCCAGATAAATCCGCGGCGAATGCCTGTACCGATGGCTTTAGCGAATGCTTCCTTCGCCGCAAAGCGTGCTGCAAAATGCTCGGCAGAAAATTTTCGGGACCGGCAATAACGGACCTCTGCATCGGTATAGATCCTCAGCAAGAACTGATCGCCATATTCGGCGATCGTCTTTTCTATGCGTTGAACTTCAATAGTATCGATGCCGATGCCGAAGATCATAGGGTATCAATGAGAGATTCTTCGATTCGCTGAGAATAACGAGAGCGTGGAAAAACGAAAAGCGCGGCAAATAAATGCCGCGCCTTTGCTCATGATATGGCAAGGTTCACTATCCTTGCGTTCTGGCGTTATGTTTTTTGTTGTAAATGCGCTTGCTTTGTCTGTTAAGTCTCTTTTCGAGATTTTTATGCTCGGCAGCAGTAAGCTTTCCGCCGTTTTCGGCTTTATCGATCTTGGTATCGGTGGCAATATTTGCCTCATGACGCTCAAGATTCTTAGCCTCAGGGCGCGTAAGTTCGCCGCTCTTAATGCCTTGATTGATACGTGCCTGCTGGCGGGCAAGCCTGTTCTTCACGCTCATCGGATGTTTTTCCGGAGCTGCTGCCGGAGCAGCGGCAGTCGATGAAACCGTTGATGTTGTTGTTTGTGCCGGTTCCTGTGCGAACAATGAATGCTGCATTGCAAACATCACCGCGCATATCGCTCCGATTGATAAGATATTCTTTTTCATTGTCGTCATTAAATGATTTGTTAAAACACGAAGTTAGTTAATTGTTTCTTCTGTCTCTTGGAGTATCGATAGGCTCATAGGGTTTAATTAATTCGTATTCATAAATAAGACGTGAAATTATCCTCGTAAAAGAAAAGTTAGGTAGAAAACCAATTTACGATTTGCGCGCGATATTCTTTCTTTGTTTTATTATCTTTTCGTTCTCTTCATCTGCAATAGCCCAGACATCACCGACTATTCGACGCCTTCCGCCATCTCTTGAGCGTGAATTGAAGCTGCGCAAAGGCGGCAACGTGCGTATTATCGGCTTCATTGATACGCTCAAAGCACAGAGTCTTATCGCGCAAAGTCTCCGGGATTCCAGCGGGGAAGAACTCGATTCGACAAGCGTGCGCGATACGGAGATCATCATGATCGATTCATCCGTATCCCTGACCGATAAAGAATGGCTGGACTCCATGCTCGCGCAATTGCCGGAATATCATATGACGCCCGAAGGGATCCGTTTTCAATACCCTGCTGAAATTCTTGTGGAGACAACGAGAAAAGTAGTGCCCGAGGATACCACATTGGTATCGAAGATGGATCCTGTGACGAAAGAAGATCTTCCGCTTTACGATGCAATGCCAATGCCACGCCCTCTTTCGCAAAGATGGTTAGCGGGAACATCCATCGAACTCGGAGCCGGTGCTCCGTATCTTCCGCGGGTTGATCTTCGTTCGCTGATAATCAGTAATGATCAATCTGCGCTTGAACTTAATGGAAAATTCAAAACGACCACTGCCGTTGAACCTGCTATAAAACAATTCTGGCAATTGGGAGTATCCGGAAATTTTTTATTCCCCAGCGGCTCAGTCCCGGTGAGTGAACAAATTCCGGAACTGGATATTGATGCGGCAACAGGCGCTAATAAACGACTGCTCGTTTCAGAGATTGACAGCTCACCGCATACACTTTCGAAAACTGATCTGGACGCTGCATTTATTATCGGATCGCCGTCCCAATTGAAGCTCCGTTTGTATGGGGCAGTTACATTATTGAATGATGACACAGGCCCCGGAACTTCGGAAAACTCTGCAAAGACCGGACTTTCGCTGATAAAAGATATTCCAAATTCTTCTTACCGCACAGAGTTCGATCTATCCTATGTAAGTGCAAGTTCGATAGGTTTGCTCTCATACAATCCGCACTATATTGAAACGCAATTATTCTTTCAGCAAAAAGAGAATGAATTGCTCCGGTGGCGGGCAGGAATATCTTATCTCGGAGGAAGTGATGCTATTGGCAGTACCTCGATTTTTTTTCCGGTCATTGAGATCAGTTCCCGGCTCTCACATTCGGTCGAGATCGGCGCGGGATTCGAGCCAAAGCCGCAGCTTACCGGTTTGAAGGAATTGCTTTCATCAAATCTTTTTTATTCTCCTGCTATTCAATTAGCCAGTGGTTCTACAACGGATCCGCGCCGCGTTGTTTCAGAACCTATTCATTTAAACCTATTTGCGAATTATTTCTTATTGCTTGACGATGAGCTTCATGTAGAATTACGATACATTACACGGAATAATGAGCCGACATTTTTTTCCGATACAGATACGAAAGGGCATGTCCTTTTTGTTGCAACACCTATTAACACCAGACGCACTGAACTTGAAGCAGGCGGAAGCCTTCTATTGTTTACAAAAGATAAATTAAGGGTCTCACTACTTTTTCGCTCTGCATCTGATATGCAGACCGGATTTGTGCTCCCTTTCGAACCGACGGCACAAATTCAAGCCGCCTATGAGTTCGGGAATATCTCCGAAAAGTTTACACCTGTTATAGAATTCATTCATCTCCGGCGAATCGCCGGTTCATTCACTTTTATTAATGTAGAAGCGCGGTATATATTCAGCCAAAAATTCCAATTACATTTCAGAGCGGAAAATATTCTCGGTAATGCCGGAGATTTCTGGACAGGGTATGATGAATATCCAAGATCGGTATGGGTGAGTGCGCAATATTTATTTTGAAACAGTCCTGACATCTCATTCACATTGAATAATTGGCATCTCGCCTGCGCTTGTAATCCCCGAACAATCCCCTCTTTTTCTTCGTTTTAATGCCTCTTGCGCAAAACAGAGACACGAGCCGCTGCCATTATTTTTGCGCGCAACTTATTTATTATCAATAATTTAGTAAATGATATCATATCAGTCTCAATTAGAATCTCTCCTTGCCGATCATGGCATAGCACATTCCAGAATTAATTTTAATCTCGGCGCCGATGAGCTGTATGCCGAGGCGCTTTCGCGCGGCGAAGGCCGGTTGGCGTCGAATGAAGCGCTGGTCGTATCGACGGGAAAGTTTACGGGGCGCTCGCCAAAAGACAAGTTTATCGTTTCGAATCCGGAAAG
>PLXB01000508.1 GCA_003151215.1 Ignavibacteriota bacterium | reverse complement strand
TCAAATTATATGTATAAAGCTCTTAAGAATTTTTATTCTCTGATGAAATGGCAATAATCAATTTATGTGGGACGGGAAAACTCGCCTTTTCTCCACATGGTTCCTACACTACGAAATTAGAAAAGATATGTTCCCCCGAATCTGTGAATATCTGCTTTTACCGGCCCCATGATGCTCAGAGAATAATCTAACTGGAGTTTCTTCAGCACCATACCCAAGCCGGCAGAAAATCCACCTAAGCCTATACCCTCAGGCATTTGCAGGTCACGGCGATCCTGATTTTCGTATCCGAAACGGAGACGAAAGATCTTGCTGATCACGAATTCGCCGCCAAGTGAGAAATCGTTGAGCGCATAAAAAAGGTTACGCCCTTCGCGGTCGCGAGTTAAATTATGAAAAGCAAGATGAAGGGTCAGAGGCAGTCGTTCGAGCTTTTTTGAAAGTCCGAATTGCAGATTGAATGGAAGTGCCTCACTTATGCCATCATAATAACTTAGTTCTTTTCCGATGTTTGTTGCAGAAAGACCTACCGTTAATAACAACGGTGCGCTCTCGTAATAGACCCCGAGATCAGCTGCTATACCCGACGATCCACCAACGCCTGCAATTCCAGTTGCAAGACTTGAAGAAATAAATTTAATAGCAACACCGTAATGAAACGGTTTTTCCGGAATGACCCCTGAATATGCAACTGAAAGAATAAAATCTCCTGCAGTGAAATTTCCAGTTAATTGTCCGACATTATCTGCCCCCTGAAACGTACCATAACTATTATATAGAACTCCTACACCAATCCAGCTATTCTCCCCAAGCATTTCCGGCGCAGGAGCTGAAAATGCTATAGAGCCTTGCGTAATGCCAGCACCGATCGGGCTTGCTGCTAAAGAAAGTATTGTGCCCGGAGCCGCAGAGTCTCTAGGAGTCTGGGAAGAAAGAGCTGCCGGATTGCTGAAGATGGTATTCGGATCGTTCTTGATCGCAATGAAGGAATTCCCCATCGCCGCGGCGCGCGGAGTTGGGACGATCTTGAGCAGATTATAAAGCTCCGTCCTGCCCGAATTTTCATCCTGAGTAGTAAGCGGTACTGCAACTTGCGCAAATGCGCCGCTTGAAGCAAGAAGTGTTATGACGAATATAAATAGTAATCGTTGTATCATCTTTTTGTCTTTAGCTTAGTGGAATAGGATATAACCTGTTCATTAAATGCGGACGGACTGCAGTCCGCCACTAAGTTTCCTATTAACAACTACATAAAGAGAAAAGTATTACACTTCTTTCTGCAAGCAAGTTCAATAAAATAAGGGCAAATTCTCATCCTCTCGGATGGAACCTGCGATGCACTTCAATAAGATAACTCCTGTCAATATGCGTATAAATCTCAGTCGTTGAAATATCGGCATGACCGAGCAATTCCTGCACAATACGCAGATCGGCGCCGCCTTCGAGCAGATGCGTTGCGAAGGAATGGCGGAAAGTGTGTGGTGTGATATGTTTTTCGATCTTCGCCGCAGTAGTATACTCCTGAATGATATTCCAGACTGCCATCCGCGAAAGTCCGGTGCCGCGCTCTTGATTCAAAAAGATCGTGTCTGTCATTGTGCTTGATTTCAGAAAAAGTGGTCGGACTTTTCCGAGATATTGATCGAGTACTTTAATCGCCGTTTTGCCGATCGGGACGATACGCTCTTTTTTCCCTTTACCGAAAAGCCGCACTAATCCGTCGTTCAAAAATAATTGAGAAGCTGTTAAATTCGTCACTTCCGAGACTCGAGCGCCCGTGGCATACAGAAATTCCAGAATCGCTTTATCACGAATTCCCTTTTTCGAAGAGATGTCCGGTTTCGAAAGTATATGTTCTATTTCATTCACACTCAAAACTTCCGGCGGCTGACGACGCGGAGTTTTCAATTCTAAAGATTCGGTCGGATCAAAATCCAGAATTCGTTCGACCAGTAAAAATCTGTAAAAACCACGGATCGCGGATATAATTCGTGCAATACTGGATCGCTCGAGACCCGCTTCCGAAAGTGCTTTGATAAATTGTTGGAGATCAATGGTTTTGGCCGTATGAAAAGTACGCTGCGTGGAATTTAAAAATAAAGTAAATTTATCGAGATCGCGCCTATATGCATCCAGCGAATTATCGCTCAGCCCGCGCTCAAGGCGCAGGTAGCTCAGATAATTTTGTTCAAGAGACAACGGAAGTATGCTTTTCCCCATTATTCATTACCGTCTGCGGATATGCGATCCTACTGTGAAGCGAACCGATAAGCAAACGTGCAAAGACATTTCGGATAATGACTAAATCATGTAACGTCAAATCGCATTCGTCGAGTTGACTGTCTGCGATGCGATCGCGGAAAAGTGGAGCAAGATCATGCTCGATCATCTCGACGGTGGGCTCATCCGTACGCATCGCAACCGTGCGCGCGACCGCTTCTGATGCATCGGCAAGCATGACAATAGCCGTCTCTTTTGAATTTGGCTTCGGACCGGGATANNAGCCTGAGGGCTTTCTGGTAAAAAAATGAAATACGAAGTGTACCGTGATGCATCGGAATAAAATTAACGATCTTCTCGGGCAATTGTTCACCCTGAGCAAGAGTAATTCCGCGAGTGACATGCGCCCGAATACGCGCAGCACTTTCTGCAGAGGAGATCGTATCATGAATATTCTCGTGACTCTGATTTTCAATAAAATCTTCAGGACTTGCGATCTTTCCGATATCATGAAACATTGCTCCTACTTTCGCAAGTTGTGCGTTCGCTCCGATCGCAAGCGCCGCATTTTCGGCAAGCTGGGATACGAGCATCGTATGGTGATACGTTCCGGGTGCTTCCAGAGCGAGTCTGCGAAGAAGAGGGTGGTTGATGTCATTCAGATCGGCAAGGCGCAGATCGCTCATCGTATCAAAAATTCGTTCGATCACAAATACTAAACCAAGTGTAAGTACCGGGGAGATGAGCGCATTCCCCGCCGCGGCAGCAAGTTCTAAACCAATATCTTTTAGCGGTGAACCACGTTCAAAAGCAAGAGCAGTGATGGCGATAAAATATCCCAGGAAAATATAACCGATACTTAAAAATAATTGGGAGCGACTTCGAAGATCCCGAACTGTATAAGCGGCAAATGCGCCTGCCGAAAGTCCTGCAAGTGCTACATTATAATCATTGCCCCTGATTCCTGCGACAATGAGCGCAACGATCACTGTTCCGTAAAAACCTGTACGGGAATCGAAAAGCACCGTCAGAAGCATTGATGTAACGGGAATTAAAATCAGATACTCTAACGGAAACGACGTATGAATTCCGACAGAAATATAGGCCATCAGTGCCGGAAAAATAAGGATAACTGAGATCAGTAACAGCTGTGCATTATCTTTATATATCCTGCGTCTAATAAATTTTACATACAGCACAAAGAGAAGAACAATAATAGCAACGTGTCCCGTTGTGCCAAGCGCGCGGGCAACGATCGCACCCGATCCACCGAGATCAATTCGCGCCTGAGCGAGGCTTTCAAGCCCTGCTTTTGCAGCAGGCGTGATAACTTCTCCTTTTGCAATAATCTTCTGGCCTTCTATGATCACTCCGTTTGTCTTTGGTACACGATCGATGATTGCCTTGCGGCTTTCATCGGTTTGCTCTGCGCTGTAAGAAAGATTCGGTACGAGGATTGCCGTAGCGATCTTTACCATTCCGCTTTTCGCATTATCAGAAGCACGGATTTCATCTCCTGTCCTTTTAAGAATACGGTTCTTTAAGTCATCTTTGGTTAAAAGATCGCTAACCTTGACGATCTGTTCCTCGTTTGTGTGCTTTCGAATAGCGATCTTTTGATCAGCATTCCCTGAATATGCCGATGGTATTGAACCGACGATGTAGGACGCAGATAATAATTTCGAGATAATATTTGCAAGTTGTGGGATGGATTCTGTATTTGGCGGTTTTGTCGTTACTGCTTTTTCCTGAGATAAAAGGTATGCCGAAAGCGATGCACTCTCTTCATTTGAAACACCGAAAGAAGAGCTCACCTTCTCAAGTGAATCATTTGATTTAAGATTCTGATCTTTAGTCTCTACGGAAAGAGCCGTGAATTTTGCAAGAATCTTTTCCAGAGAGTCAAGGGATGTTCGTGTGGCATTGGAATCGATCACAAAAACCGGATAGAAATTTTCCAGCGCTTTGCCGATATCCAATCGATATTGCCGGTTATCTTTGAGCAGCCGGAAAGAAAATGGTGCAATAACATCGGCACTTGTCCAAAGCGCACCGACAGAATACCCCGTTACATTTTGCGGAGATTGTGCCTGAGGGAAAAGCATAGCGAGGAGAAGTGTCAAGACAACAGCAATGACAAGTCTTACGGCTTTGGAACTTCGCCAACCACTACTGCGAATCGCCTCTGTTATGCGTCCAAAAAAAACTTTTCTGCTGAATTTCATGATAGCTTACAGTTAACAGTTTAGAGTTGTCAGTAATTCTGTATTTCCTACTGTAAGCAGTGAGATATTAGAACGTCAACGAAAAAAAAAATTACTTCTCCCGCAAAAGGGCCAACGCCATTGACTCCAGGTCGCTTTTCTGGCGCATACCAATATAATGTCCCCGAATCATACCTTTACGGTCGATAAGAAAAGTTACGGGAATTGCATTCATCCCACCGTATTTATCGGCAATGTCATTATTACCGATAAGAATGGGATACCCGATTTTATTTTTTTCGACGAAAGGCTTAACTTTAGCGGCACCTTCCTGATCGAGAGCAATGCCGACAAATTGCAATCCGTCTTTAGCATATTGGTTCTGAAGTTCGATAAAATCCGGCATTTCTTTGCGGCAGGGTCCACACCAAGTTGCCCAAAAATTCAAGATAACAATTTTCCCCCTAAAATCGGAAAGCCTGACATCTTTTCCGTTGACATCTTTGAGCATAAAATCCGGAGCCGCCTGCTGATCGCTAAACTCGGCATGTTTGAGATCTTCAACTTTCGGTCTGGCAAAGAGAAAGATCCCAATGCCGGAAACCAGAAAGAATATTACGAAAAAAATCGGACGCTTGTTTTTCATATGTATTGGCAAAGATAGTTAATCCCCATTCCGGGTTATTAATATTACAAAATTTAAGTGAATTTAGTGCTATTCGCTCCGGGCACAACCTTTTAAAATTGTAAAAGTAGAAGTAAAAAGGGGCAAAATTGCCCCTTTTTCAATCTCTTCGTACATTCCGAATTATTTATCCAATAGGTTATTAATTCTCATATTCGCCTCAAACCTTCCATTGGTATTATCCCACCTGTCGTGATGGGTATCAGGGTTTGAATTAGAAGAGGCTCCTTGGCGCGACAGGAGTTGGAGATTGGTGATCTCAGAATTCGGTCCTGAAAATGTTAGTTCAAAGATCAAGCCATAAGTACGTGCAAAATAGCGAACAATGTAATTCTCACTCGGTGCGGTTTTATCTGAATATTTAACGACTACAACGTCATTATAATGTATCATTCTGCCCGGCAGATAATACTCAGCATATTTTCCGACGACGGTTGCCAGTACGTTCTGTGCAGCATCGGCATACCAAGATGCACCGAGATCGAGAGTACCTTTAAGCGCAATAAAACCATTACTTACCGGTGAACTCGCAAGGAGACACTCCATAGTCCCATCAGAAGTTTGTTCGTTCTTAAAATAATACAAGACACTACTATCATTTCTCTGGAGCATTAAGTAACTATTGGATGACAGAGAATTATTCACGATGCCTACTTTATAAGTAAACGTATCAACTACTGATGCCTGATCCTGCGAATAGGTATAAACCTGAGTTAAATCCGTCTGAAAAAAATATGCATCGGCATTAGAGGAAAGCGGAGCAGGACCATTTGGAGAACTGCATGAGGTCATAAGCATAGCAAAAACTATACTTACGATCGAAGAAACGAAATTTTTCATCATTACATCCTCCTTAGAAATGGAAGTACGTACCCAAACTGATCTCAAAATTATAAGTCGGCTGCGTCGTTGTGGTCGCCGGTAGTACTCCAAAAGAAGTAACCCCTTGTGCGATCACCTGCTGTTGCTGGGCATCAATGTTATAATTTAAATGCGTTATGCGTAAACCTCCGACTACACCGACATCGCTTGACGCATCATAATGAACACCCACTTCGCCACCCAAAATCATACCGGCGGAAGAACCGGCAACGGTTCCATTGAGGTAAAACGCCGTCTTCTTCAACACCTCTGGAATACGGTATTGTAACACCGGTCCTCCATAAGTAGTTTGGATATGCACCAGGTCTGCAACCATTTCATACCCTGCTTTCGGATCGAGCGGATCTTTCTGCGCGATGCGGAATTTCTTCATTGTGACATTTGCCGTTCCGAGGGTTGCGCCACCCAATAAATTGGACAAGATATTATGTGAATTCGCAAATGCCTGAAACATTGCCGAAATAGATGAATTGGTCACAACGGGCATTGAAACATTTGTTGCCGCATTATTCGGGAATTGCTTTCCAATACCTTCGTTGAAATAAAATTCGAATTTCTGAAGGAAAGTTTTCTGAGGAAGATTCGATTCTTCCGGATTAAAAGGCGACTGAAGGGAATATTGAAATGGGTCGCGCATATAAACCGTGGCTGATTGCTTCGGAGTCACGATAGATATTTGCGGCAAAATAGAATTTGTTGTCAGTTCTTGATTTGTATTATTCACAGCTGCATTAGCATTCGCAAAATTCACATTATTACTCATATGAATATCACTCACTTGGGGCGCTTCGGTATGTAATAGTGTGCTTTGCGCCGCATTTGATAAATGAGAATGCTTGGCAATGTGATTAATATTTGTTACGCGCACTGAGGATTGCATTGACGAACTAAGATTCTGTCCCACAGGCGAAAAGACTGTTTGGCCTGATGATGGACTAAGAGTTTGTGCCATATGAGAATTCTCAGCCATTGAATTCTTGCCGGCAAAGTAGCCCGAACCAAGACCTATCAATAAACAAATAATAGCAACTGATGCAATAGAGAAAGCTGAACTGAAAAACCCGGAATGTGAAGCAGTTGTAGCTGCAGTTTCAATAACAGCGGCAGCAGGAACAGCAGCAGTCTGCATTGCAGGCGGCATCATTTGCCCCAGGCTCGCCCAAAGTTTTTGCTCTGCAGCATAGGGCACGGCAATAGAATTACGGTCACGTTGGAAGAGTACTTGCTGGTTGAAGAAGCTTCGCAGGAGATCGCGGCGCTCCGGAGAAACCGAGAGGCGGTGCAATAGCTCCGCTTCTTGCTCAGGCGCAAGAGTGCCGTCTAAAAATTGTAGGAGTTCTGTGTTCATACTCATATCGCTATCTTTCTTTCTAATAAAAATTTTCTTTAATAGGTCGGGCACTTACTCCGGTACAACTGATGGACTAATAATCCGTCCTACTGTTCTCTATAATATGGCTCAAGGAGCA
>PLXB01000352.1 GCA_003151215.1 Ignavibacteriota bacterium | reverse complement strand
GTCCGATTGCCTTCTCTTTTATACTTATGGAGATAAAATCAAGTTAGAACGGTTCATTGAGCAAAATGAAAGTAAAATTCAAAGAGATCGCGAATTTACTGAATTGAATCTGATGCTTGATTTTGCTCAATCTCACGAATGCAGAAGAAAGATTATTCTACGCTATTTTGGTGAAAATTATGATGTTGAGAATTGTGGCGCCTGTGACAATTGCCTGAGAAAGAAGAGATTAAATGATAGTGGCACCACACAGAGAGAGCCGATGCAGCCCGTTAGAATGAAGAAGCCAAACCTGCTCCATTCAAATTTAAAAGTCCCTTTGCAACCCGTTCGAGAGCGCTATGCCGGAGTATTTGATGCAACACGAGAGGCGCAGATGTTTCTTTCCTGTGTCAAGAGAGTGAATGAAAGTTTCGGGATGAATCATATTGTGGATATTCTCCGGGGTTCCGAAAGCCAGAAAATTTTCCATAACCGGCATCAGGAATTATCGACATATGCGATCGGCAAATCTATTCCAAAAAAAAGATGGTCGCATATAGCGTTGGAATTACTTCGCGAAGGATATGTCCGAAGGGATGGCAATAACTTTGATGTTATAAAGTTGACAGCAAAAGCAAAACCGGTTCTTGTGGAGAATGCAAAAGTCATTATTGAAGAAGAGCCGAATACGCAAATAATTTCGAAAGCCACATCCGATCTCCCCCCCGACCATAAAGATCTCTTCGAAAAACTCCGCACCCTCCGCAAAAATATTGCCGACCGCGACAACATTCCGCCCTACGTCATCTTCCACGATTCCTCACTTCGGGATATGGTATCTCAACTTCCGAAAACGAAAACAGAATTTTTGGATGTTCTGGGAGTCGGAGAATCGAAAGCGGATAAATACGGCAAACTCTTTCTCGAAGAGATCGCCGCCTATTTGCGCGAGCATCCGATCGCAAAGCTCGATATTCCTAAGGGGCATTATATTGCTCCTTCGGAAAGTGACACATCCCTTGCATCCTATCGCCTTTATAAACAGGGTCAAACGCCTGAACAAATAGCGAAGTCGCGCAATATTGTCGTCTCGACTGTGATGACACATCTTGAAGTATATATAGCAAGCGGCGAGATAACCGATATATCCGCATTTGTCGCAGAGGAGAAGATCCCTCTCATTCAGGCTGCGCTGGAAAAATACGGAGACGCCGTCCTTTATCCCGCAATGGAAGCGTTGGGAAAAGAGAAATTTACGTACGATGAATTGAAGGTAGTGAGGGCGTGGGTGTATGCGGGAAACAAGGGGACCGTAGCTGAAGGACAATCCGTAAAAAAAAAGATTAGACTCGCCGCAAAAACGATAGTTGTTAGAAAATCTATTAATAGATCAGTTCCAGAACCCTTGAGGCAAAAAACACTGATTTCCACTTCTCCTAAAAAAGAAGAAAATTCCTCTTGGAGGACTTTCTTTGATCAAAAGCGAAACGAGGCTGAACAAAATACAGAGTCGTATAGAATGCCTAAGAAGAAGATTGAACTGCCAAAAGCTGGGAATATTATTCCGAAAAAGGAAATAAAACTAAAACCACCTGAAACAAAGATTGAGGATATCATTCCCCATAGAGATGGAAAAATTACTTCTTGGCAATCTTATATTGACCAAAAGACGCAAGAATCGCCAAGAAAATTAGATTATAAAAAGAGACCCAAATCATCGCCAAAAAAGAAACGAAGAGGCAGATACTCACGAAAACCAGTGGAAAATACTTCTCACAATTTTGATCAAGTCAGCCGGCTGAAAAGATGAGACAAAGAGATGAGTTAAGTAACGGTTCATCGTATCTTTGTATTAAAGGAAGTCTATGCTTCTAAGAAGAAGCTTAAAGAGATACTATTTGTTATGATTATTATTATACGATTTTATGGAAGCACACCAAGTATTACTCAATAGTTTTTTGTCACAAACAAAAACACAATTCGTCATTCCTGTCAATCAGAGAAATTACGACTGGACAGAGCACCAGTGTAAGCAGCTATTCAAGGATATCATTGAGGTTGGGAAACTTCAAGGCAAAAGTCATTTCGTTGGAAGCATTGTGTTTATCCATGATGGAGTCTATACTTCAACTGAAGTCAAGCCCCTTGTTGTAATAGACGGCCAGCAACGGCTGACCACAATATCATTGTTGTATTTAGCGCTATACAAATTCGCAATGACGAACGGCATGGAGGAAAAGGCAAACGAGATAAATGAAACTTACCTTGTGAATAAGTTCGTGAAGGAGGATAGTAGTAAACTAAAGTTGAAGCAGACAGATATGAATGCGAAAGCATTTAAGTTTCTCCTCTCGGCAAATGATGCAAGTGGCTATGGAGAATATTCCAAAGTCATTGAGAATTATAAGATATTCACTGGTAACATTACTGCCGATAATTTCGAGTTTATTCTCAATGGATTGAATAGCCTCCTCTTTGTCGAAATTTCTTTAGAAAGAGGAAAGGATGACCCACAACGAATTTTTGAAAGTCTGAATTCTACTGGTCTCGAATTATCACAAGCTGATTTAATCCGCAACTACATTTTGATGGGGTTAGAGCCCAAGGAACAGGTAAGGATTTTTGAGGAGTATTGGGAAGTTATCGAAAATAATGCCAAAGATAAGGAAAAGGAAGAAAGCAGAGTTTCAGATTTCAGTAGGGATTACCTTACTTTAAAAAATAAAAAAATCCCCAATAAGAATAAAGTTTACGAAGAATTCAAGTCTATTTTTGCTGATCGCAATAAAACATTCTACGATATAAACTTAAAAGAAATTAGGGACTTTTCCTATCACTATAACAAACTTATTAACCCAATTAACGAGCCGGACTTAGATTTGCAAAGAGAGCTAAATTACATAAATAGGCTTGAAATGAACGTTTCGTTTCCTTTCCTTATACCGGTTTATGAAGATTACAAGAACAATATTATTAGTATGGAAGAATTTTTGAAAGTACTGAAGCTTACTCAGTCATATGCGTGGAGGCGATTCATTGTGAATCTACAAACCAATGCTCTTAATAAAATATTCATGACCCTGTATGGAGATATTCAGAAAAGCAATTATATCGAATCTTTGGAAAGAGCATTAGTAAAAAAGAAAGGTATTCAGAGATACCCAAATAATGCGGAAATTGAGAGCGCATTGGCAGAGAAAGACATGTACAATATTCAATCGAAAAACCGACTTTACTTCCTTGAACTTTTGGAGAATTATAACAATCGAGAATATGTATCAGTCGACAACCCTGACATTACAATAGAACATATCTTTCCTCAAAAACCTGACGCGAAATGGAGGGATTTTTTGAGTGCAGAGGACTATGCGACAATCAAAGATAAGTTCTTAAATACAATCGCGAATCTCACTCTTTCAGGGAACAATGGAAGTCTCGGAAATAAAACATTCCTTGAAAAGAAAAATATGAATACCGATGATAAACAACAAGGCTATAAATTCAGCCGTCTATGGCTAAATCATTATTTAAAGGAACTTGAGAAATGGGATTTGGAAACATTGAAGGCTCGGTATTCTTTACTATTAGATAGGTTTTTTGAGGTTTGGGACTATCCAAATGTCGAAATAATTGCTGAAGATGAAACGGATCAGGAATATACCATTTATAGTTCACCAGATCCTACTGGTAAAAAACTTAGATATTTTATTTTTAAGGATGAAAAAATTGTTGAGAAAGAAATTAGCAAAATGTACTATCATGTTCTACGAAGTCTTCTTGAAGCAAAACCGAATGTAATTCTAAGTCCGGATTTAAAGAACTCAATTCAAATTAGCTCTAATCCTCTTGATTTGAGAATGCCTTATAAGATATCTGACAATTATTACGCAGAGGCGAATCTCGGAAACGACAGTAAATTTAAGCGATTAAAATCTGCATTGACAAAATGCGATTGTGAAGATGAGTTGCTTATCGCTTTTGCTAAATAGGCAGAATACTATAATTCAATTCGGGAATTTAGATTGCCATGCCGGGCTGAAGCCCGGCTCGCAATGACATCCTTTTTTTCCTAATGTTTCGGGAATAAATTTTACTCCATGATTATCCTCTTCGAAATCATCTCGCCATTTGATTCAAGTCTGTAGATATAGATGCCGGGATGCAAAGCACCCGAAGGAATTGCAACTTCATGATAGCCGGCAGCAAGAATCTTTGCATCGAGAAGCTGCAGAACCTTTCTTCCGAGAATGTCCTGCACTGTCAATTTTGCTGAAGCATCAGAATTGAGATGAAAACGGATAAGCACATTTCCGACACTTGGATTTGGTGAAGCTTCGCTTAGTTCAAGTCCGGTGGATTTCGTATCTGCTACTCCTGAAGAAGTCACAACAAATTTCCACGTTTCGGAGTAATCACTTATGTGTCCGCCGTTATTGGCAAGCACTTTCCAATAGTATGTTCCGCTTTTTAATTTGGTAACAATGACGTTCGTATCGATCTGGCTTCTTGTCGTATCGGCTACGATATTTGTAAAAGCATTGTCGGTTGCAAGTTGTATGCGGTACATCATCGCATCGCTGACATGGTGCCAGTGCAACGTCGCTTTTGTTGCAGTTCCATTCGATGATCCATCAGCCGGGGATGCCAGTATCGGCGCGGATTCGAGACTGTCATTAGATCCGAGACGTGTAATGAAAATCGATATTTTAACCAACGGATCGTCATTTGCATCGCGCGGTGCACTGACGATGGAATCTGCTACTTCCATACCTTTGACTACATGACCGTATATGGAATACTGCCTATCAAGATATGTAGGATTGGCAACGCAAATGAAGAATTGCGATGTGGCGCTATTCGGATCGGAAGCACGGGCAGCAGAAAGAATGCCTCTGAGATGGGAGACGGCGCTGAACTCAGCATCGACCGTTGTTTGCGTCGGATCGCCATATCCCCATGTTGAAATCGGGCCGCTTCTGGAATTCGGATCTCCGCCCTGAATCATGAAGCCCGGAATAACGCGGTGGAACGCAGTCGAGTCATAAAAATGAATAGTGACAAGGCTATCCCAGTTTTGCACGCTGTTGGGAGCAATAGCGGGGAACATCTCTACGATGATCTTTCCCATGATTGTATCGGCGCGATGAACTTCGATCTGATACTGCGGCTTGCCGGAAAAATTCTGGGCTGCCAGTGGAGAAACATTAATGAAAATTGCTGCGGCAATGAGTAAGGATAATCGCATAATTCGCATATTTAGTGGATGATGAATCACTCTTATAATAGAAGAAGATACTGATTCGTTTCGAATCTTAAAAAAATAACTCATTACAGTCAGGCTATGGCTTACAGGGGATTCCGGGCGATTTCAACTTCAACCACACCACCGGAAATTCTGACAGGATAAATAGGGATTCTGGGACCCGCGCCGGGCCAGGTCAGTGACCCATCCCTAAGGGAGAAAACCCAGGAATGTTCGGGACAGGTGATCTCGTCATCGAACACCCAGCCATCGGCCATAGAAACTCCCTGATGCGGGCACATCGCTCCGCAGCTGAAAAGCTCAGAGCCGGAGCGGATGACAAGGATCT
>PLXB01000302.1 GCA_003151215.1 Ignavibacteriota bacterium | reverse complement strand
GTATTGAAACAAAGGTATTATGGTTTGTTCGCACAATGTAATCAGTAACTTGATACTGAGCTTGTGCTGCGGGGACAAGGGCCAGCAACGAAAATGCCAGCAACCCGAAAAACAAAGCGTAGATTTTTTTCATGATGGTAATGCGTTATATTTGAGTTGGAAAAGATAATTTATTAAAAATCTCATGGGGGGAAATAGCCTCCAACAGGATATTTTCCTATTTCCTTCAGAACTAAGACACGCAAGGATGCCAATATGTGACAATCGAGGGGGGAAAATCTTCGAAAGAGGCACAATAACTTAACAACCGAGTTCAAATATATGGAATTCTGAGGGAATAGACCTAATTTTCAAGTTATTTTGAAAAATGTCTCTATTGCTTCATACGGGAGATTTCTGTAAGTAAATGCATTCATAAAATTATAACTCTTCCTGTTATGTTACAGGTTGGTATCTATTCGTGTCTATTATGTATATATGCCGTATAAATATTTTCTGATCATTTTCGTATTTATCTCGTCGTCTCTGCAGGCGCAAAATCAATCCGAAATAGTTGAAATACCGAGCGTCCCTATCTCTTACCAATGGCCCCATGACGGAGCTACATATATTCCGGCGAAAACAACGATCGTTATTCATCCGCAGATTTCTGTTATTCCCGGAAATTCGACACGGGATTTTTCTTTTTGCGTGAACGGCAGTAAAAGTGGCATACATAATGGAAAAGTCCTGATATCTGATGATAGCCAAACGATACTTTTTCAGCCCGATAAACCTTTCGTATTAAATGAAAGGGTCCATGTTGATTTTGCAATTGCAGGGACGGGCCGCAAGTCGCCTATCCGATTTAACTTTCAGATTACTCCGATAAGCGACTCCGAGCAATGCAATAATCTCAGATTATTAAAGACACAGGAAAAAGAAGAAATTGCCGATTTTCAAAACAGGTATCACAATGGGGCTCCTTCAGAAATTAACGCTATTCCGCTTGATACGCTGCCTCCGTTGTTTCCTCAGATCGTTATTGATTCGCTCGATCCGGCAGCCGTTGCTCCGGGGAATATATTCCTCTCTCCTGCCGGATCGAATGTCATTGCCATTGTCGATAATACCGGGAAGCCTCTTTTTGTCAGGCAAATATTACCCAACGGAGCTGAAGATTTTAAGATGGAGTTGAATAATACGCTTTCCTATTATAAGATAGAAACTATCCTCGATCAGAATATTTTCGTCGGCACCGTATACCGGATCAACAGCATGTACGAAGTCATCGATAGTTTCCGATGCGACGGGTACCCTACGGATGATCATGATTTCCGCCTACTGCCTAACGGACATGCGTTAATGCTTTCTTATGATGAAAGAGATACTGATATGAGAGTGGTAACAGGAAATCCGAATGCGGCAAAAAAAGCAAAGGTCTTCGGCGCAGTAATTCAGGAGCTCGATACGAACAAGCATGCAATATATACCTGGCGCAGTTGGGATCATTTTCAGATTTCGGATATGACAAATGCCGATCTTGCTGATCCAAATAATACGCTGATTGATTATGCACATGTCAATTCGGTAGAGCCTGATAGCGACAGTACTATCATCGCAAGCTTTCGGAACATGGATGAAGTGACAAAAATCGATCTCCGAAACGGAAAAGTGATCTGGCGCTGGGGCGGAAAGAATAATTTCTTTGATTTCGTCGGTGATACTTTGCAATTTTCTCATCAGCATGATGTACGCAGAATAGCAAACGGGCATATTACGATGATGGATAACGGAAATTACCGAAAGACAATATGGGGTGACGGAAGTTATCATGACACCTCTTATTCCCGTGCAATTGAATATGACCTGGATGAGAGCAGCCTTAGGGCAACTGCTTTATGGGAATATCGTGACATGCCATATAGTTTTGCCAGCGGCAACGTCCAACGTCTTTCCGACGGGAATACCTTTATCGGCTTGGGAGCACAGAATATTCCGAATGCCGTTGAGGTAACTCCCTCCGGGGAAAAAGTTTTTCAACTCTCGCTTCCTCAAAATCCATATAATTACCGTACCTTTCGTTTCGAATGGCCTCCGGCCTCTAGCGTTTCCCCGCCTGTTCCAGTAAATTCTTTTGCAATCGGAAATATTTACCCTAACCCTGCAGTAAATATACTTACTATTCCATATTCAGTTTCAAGCAGTGGATTTACGCAGATCGAACTTTCCGATGTTCTGGGGAATACATGTTGCAAACTCACCGAATCCTTGACAGAGGCAGGGGCACATTTCGTTTCGGTTGATATCCATGGACTTCGGAACGGGATGTATTATTGTACGCTGTCCCAAAATGGTAATTCTGATATGCATGTGGTTGTTATACAAAAATAATAACGCCCCAACATTATTTTGAAATTGAAAAAGCACAGTATCTACTTTTTCCCAATTGTCACAGCAATAACCGTACGGTTAGCCGCAATTCCATTTATCGATACTACCAAAGCTGCATTAATGGAATACGGTACTATTGCCCGAAATCTTTTATCCGGTCAGGGATATGCGTTTTCCTGGCTACATACAAATGGAAGTTTTGTGGTTCGCACTACTGCCTATATGCCGCCGGGAGAAGTATTTGTACAATATGTTTTCCTTGGCATCTTTGGTGATACCCAGACAGGGATGATCGCACTTTATCTGTTTCAGATCATACAAATATGCGCATTCATTTATCTCAGCGGCAAAATCTCGACGATTCTTTTTCATTCAGAAAACGCAACTTTGGCGACGATCTGGCTTGCCGCACTTTANNTGGCGTCACAAGTTCGGCAATGCTCCTGAACGCTCTGGCACTCTTTGCAGGAATAAAGTTCTCAGAGGCATTGCGTACTGATAAAGCAACCCTACAATATGCTTCACTTTTTGGAGCATCCTGCGGGTTACTCTTACTCTTTAGAGGCGAGTCTCCTGTCATCGTCAGAGCAACATTGATGCTTATTTTATATTTGAACAGAAGAAATCTTCGAAGGTCTCTCCTGTATACGATCTTGACAGCGCTCATTGCTATAGCTATTCTTGCCCCATGGACAATACGGAATTATCTCGTCTTTGATCGTTTCATTCCCATCAGTACTAATGGCGGATTCAATTTCTGGCGGGGTAATAATCCAATTACAACGGGAAGTCCGTGGACGGAAACCGGAGATCCGCTATGGTCAACAGATGAGATCTGGGCTGAAATTGAACCTTATCTTGACAAAAAAAATGATTTTGATAAGATCGGTTCAGATATCCATATCAGAGAGGCATGGAAATGGATCAAAGAAAATCCGACTCAATTCTTCTTCTTATCTCTTAAGAAAGCAATAATTTTATGGACATTCGATCTGCGAAGCAAGATGGGAGGTACCATTACCTATATCTCGATCTACGCATGCACTCTTGCTGCTTTATTTACAGGAATATTTTTTACACGACGAAATAAAATATCTTCTATAAATGAGAATGCCAAGACCGGATTTCAGATCATGATCCTCTGGTGTATTCTTATGACAATTATCGCCATGATCTTTTTTCCGCTTCCAAGATTTCAAGTCTTGCTTGTCGGAATATACCTACCGGTTGCGGGTTATGGAATCGAGAAAATCCTAAAACGAAAATCAAAAACGATTCAGAGCACGGAAACCAGTTCAACTATTGTTATATAAAAAACATTTTTTTCAGCTCTTAAAATATGGTTTACGTCACACGCAAGGCCCATTTCTCCGCTGCTCACCGGCTATATAATCCGACTTTTTCGGATGAGCGCAACGAGGCTACCTTCGATAAATGCAATAACCCTATGGGGCATGGACATAATTATACTATCGAAGTCACGGTTGCCGGAATTCCCGATCCTTTGACGGGATATGTGATCGATCTGAAAAAACTTTCAGCGCTCATGGAGGAATTCATCATAGAGAAAGTCGATCATAAGCATTTGAATTTCGATGTGCCCGTGCTTCGCGACATTATCCCCACAGCAGAAAATATTGCACTCATCTTCTGGCAGATCTTAGAATCAAAGATCTCCGACGGTAAACTACATTCGATAAAAGTATATGAAAGTGAGAATAATTTTGTAGAATATAAAGGCGAGCCGGTTGGAAAGATAGTAAAGTATGGGGAGAGTTTACAAGCACCCATGTCATTCTAAGCAAGGCGCTCATAACTAACGACTGAATATATGACACCAATCACAACATTACCGGGACAATTAGAAACCACCGATCATTTTTCCCATGAAGAATTGGAACAGTTCGAACACGGAGCTGATGAACTGCCCTATTCGAAAGAAGGCACGGAATCTGATCCGATGCTGCGCGCGCTGACGCGCTCATTACTTATCGAATTGGGCGAAGACCCTGATCGCTGCGGCTTGAAGCGAACGCCACACCGTGTTGCCAAATCGCTCAGGTATCTGATGTCGGGCTATGAGATGAATATCGAAAAAGTCCTCAATGGCGCGATCTTCGAGGAAAAATACGATGAGATGGTCGTCGTCAAGAATATTGATTTCTTCTCTACATGCGAACATCATATGCTCCCATTTTACGGGAAGGCGCATGTAGCCTATATTCCGAACGGAAAAATTGTAGGACTATCGAAAATTCCGCGCATTGTCGAAGTGTTTTCTCGCCGCCTTCAAGTGCAGGAACGCATGACCCGCCAGATCGCCGATACGCTGATGAAATATCTGCAGCCGCAAGGTGTTGCCGTCGTTACCGAAGCGCGGCACATGTGCATGATGATGCGCGGCGTGGAAAAGCAAAACTCCGTTGCTACAGCGAGCGCAATGCTTGGTACCTTCAGCCAGCCGCAAACCCGATCGGAATTTCTGACACTTGTTGGAGGAATACTTTCATAAAAAAAATTCGGTTTCAATGCATTCTAAGCCTTTCTGAAAAAGAAGGGCTTTTTTATGCCGGAAAAATGTTTTGGTCGCAGAAAATTCATGGGAATACTATCCATATTCAAAGGCGAGCGGTTGAAACCATTGTGGCAATTCGAAACGAAGAAGCCGGCGGTTATTATATGGAAGTTGCTTATTTCTCCCGATGGAATTCTGGCAGGTGAGGAGCGTGATACGGAAGAGAAAACGGCTTCGCTTTTTGCGCTTGATGTGCCGAGCGGTAAAGTTCTTTGGCGCTATACGGTTCTCGATGAAGCGTGGTGGTTCAATTCAGAACGTGCAACTTCAGAGAGTATCTATATTCAGAAATTCCGCAAGCCCGATATGCCGGAGCCGAAAGGCATTATCGCATTAGATATTCATTCGGGTTCGCTTCGCTGGGAACAGCCTGATGTTTCGATGCTTTTCGAACATGGCGGAAAAATCTACGCTCAGCGCGAAGCCCTGGGAAGAAAGGAGTTCTTTGCGATAGACAGTATCACGGGTGAAGTGCTTGAAGCGTATGGTTCGGAAAGAGAGAATATTCTTGCGATGCAGTCGATGGTCGTTGATACCGATCATCATTCTATCTATTCGATCGCGATCACGTCAGAAGATGAACTCTTTACACCCATAAGAAATGTTTTAGCGGATGTGCTGAATGTTAATGAGTTGCGTGGAACAATAGACTTCGCAGAATATGGTAACTTTATTATCTTTTCGTATCATGAAAGAATAGTAAATAATCCGGAGGCAATGCTCGGAAATATGCTTCGCAATCATTTAAAAGTATTGGATAAAGAAAAAGGTGAAATTATTTATAGTGACCAGCCGAATGCTGAAACGCCTTACCCCGTACCTGAAAATTTTTTCATTCACAGAGGAGTACTCATCTATGTCAAAGAAAAAAGAGAAGTTATCGGTGTTTCGTTTCTTTAGTCTCGGAGCACTAATAACTTTTGCTTTAAGTAATGCAAGTTGTGATCGTGGTGCTTCTGAACAGATTCAGGCAGCACAAAGATTTGCCGATGCCGTCGTTCGGAATAATATTGCCGCGCGTGATTCGATGATCGCAACGAGACTTTTCAAAAAACATTTCGATAATGAATTTGTCAGAAGTGATTTCATCGGCTGGATGAGTACGATCTATGATATGCGCGCAAATAAATTTCGCGGAGGCGCGCGTGCCGACGTTGATCACGATCTGAAACAAGATCTTGAAGGTGGCGGATTAATTTCGGGAGATGAAATCGAGGAGACGGGGATGGTGCGGGTGAAATCGCCTGATCCGAACGAACTCTCCGCTTATTTCTGGATGGTAAAGCAAAAAGGCCATCACTGGGCTGTGGCGATGGTGACGAAAGGTGAGATGGCTGTTAATTTTAAGTAGTAAATTTTTTATGTTGCAAACCGGCGATAAAGCCCCGGATTTTTCCGGAGTTAATGAGAACGGAAAGAAAATTTCTCTGAAAGATTTCAGAGGATCGAAAGTCGTGCTGTATTTTTATCCGAAGGACGATACAACAGGTTGTACAGCTGAAGCCTGCGATTTTCGGGATTCTTATTCTCGTTTGAAACGTAAAGGTGTGGTCCTTCTCGGAGTCAGCCCCAATTCGGAAAAATCGCATCAGAAATTCAAAACGAAATACGATCTTCCTTTTCCGCTTATTGCCGATACAGAAAAAACTATTGCTAATGCCTATGAAGTCTGGCAGGAGAAATCAATGTATGGCAGAAAATACATGGGAATCGTCCGTTCAACTTTTGTGATCGATGAAAAAGGAAAGATCATCGCAGTTTTCCCGAAAGTGAAAGTCAAAGGGCATGTCGATGAAGTATTAAAGGCGTTAGCGGAATAAAGATTCATGACGATAATCGAACGAAGCATTGCTATTGCTGCACCGATCGAAGCAGTATTCGATTTTCATACCGATACTGAAAATCTCGGTTTGATCTCGCCTCCATGGATGAAGTCGAAGCTCATTCGAGAATCGGGAGAGCGGCTTGGCAAGATCATTGAAATGCAGGTCACACAATACAATATATTCCCAAGTCATTGGCTGGTTCGCATCGAAGAATTCGATCGTCCGTTTCGGTTGACGGATCTCGTACTTTCAGGGCCGATGAAATATTTCAGGCATACGAGAACCTTTAGTCAGCCTTGCGCGTCGCTTACGGAATTAAAAGATCATCTGGAATATGATGTGCCATTCGGATTTATCGGGAAAATTGCCGATAAGATTTCGATCCGAAAAATGATGGAGCAGATGTTCGAATATCGCCAGAAGATGACGAAAGAAATTCTGGAAGAACGGTTTTATATTGCAGAAATCCCGACGGCAAATGTTGGAAGAATTTAAACCTGTCTCGCCGCTTCCGAACCGGATCGAATCCCCTCGACTTATACTTAGGCAGTTTGAGATCCGCGATGCCGAAGAATTCTACCGATTGGAACATCAAAGCCTCCAAGTTCATCTTGCTCCGTATAGCCCGGTTCGCGCTGCACCGGCAACCGACCAAGAAGGAATTCGCACTATGAGGGATTTGCTTCGTACGACGATCGAACGGTGGGAAGATGGATTAGACCATCGCTTTGCAATCATTCTGAAAGAAACAGGCACCATCATCGGGCAGATCGGGATTACCAACATCATACGAAATGTGGCACAGTCAGCATTCATCGGATATTGGGTCGGTAACCGATATTTGAATCGCGGATATGCGACGGAAGCTCTTGTCTCTGCGTTACACTATGCATTCGAATTTGCGCGACTGCACCGAATTTCATTGTGGATCGCGCCAGATAATATGCCGAGTTTGCGAATGGCAGAAAAATTGAATTTGCGTTTTGAAGGCAGGGCGCTCCGGGCTTTGCACCTCGGAGGAGCATGGCAGGACACGAATATCTATTCCATCACAAGCGAAGAATGGAAAGAAAGAAAAGATGAACTTTATACCTTTTTACAGCAGTCGTAGTATCTTCTGCTTTCTTGCATTTCTCTTTTTACCAATATCTCTTTCTGCACAGACTGCTGACGAGATGGCAAAAGAGCTTGAGAGCATGTATAGTAAAGGAGTCGGAACTGTCATCTCATTCGTGCTCGATGGCAATAAGAATTCGCTTACATTTGCCAATGGTACTCCGAAATTTCGGCTTGAAAGTCCTGACGATCTCATTATCAGCGATGGGGTAACTATCTGGCATTATTCCAAGAAGAAGAAAGAAGTTGTTATTGATCAAGCTTCATCAAACGCTGGCTCTCTATCGAGTGCCGATGAGATATTGAAATTTTCTTCTAATTATTCAGGAGTGCTCACTCACAAAAGAAACATCTACGAATTGCAACTGACTCCGTCAAAAAGCATCGAGAAGCTCATGTTAAGCGCTGGAAATATTTCTCAGATCACTTTCAGTTTTACCAGACTACCAAAATCCGGTATTAAAATAACGAAGGTCACAGCGCGTGCATCGGCAAGAAATATTTCTGTCAGCAATATTACGATCAAACCGCTCAATAAACTCGGCAGTACATTATTCTTCTTTACGCCGCCTGCCGGAACAAAGACTATAGACTTAAGGGAGTAATGCCGCACTTTTTACATCATATCTTCGTATGTGAGAATATCCGGCCAGCCGATGATCTACGTGGCTGTTGTGCAGCTAAAGGCTCTGCAGAAATTCAGGCAAAATTCAAAGAAGAGATAAAAAAACGCGGCTTAAAAGGAGTTATCCGCTCAAATAAATCAGGCTGTCTTGATCAATGCGCAAAGGGGCCAACGGTAGTCGTTTATCCCGAAGGAATTTGGTATGGCGGAGTAAGCGCAAATGATGTCGAGGAAATTATGGATTCACATATTGAAGGCGGAAGACCGGTGAAACGACTGCTCATTTAGTATATCTTTCGATCACTTTTTCCACAACTCCTGTGGTCGATCTGCCTTCTACAAAGTGAAGTGTCAGTACCTTACCGCCATTTTTTTCGACGACGTCTTTACCGGCAACATTTTCTATATCCCAATCCGCACCTTTAACAAGTATATCAGGAATAATAAACTCGATAATTGCAAGAGGAGTGTCTTCGTCAAAAATGACTACTCCATCCGCAGCTTTCAGCGCGGCAAGAATGGTTGCACGATCAGTTTCGCTTTGCAAAGGTCGTTTCTCCCCTTTAATACGCTTAACCGAACTATCGGAATTCAAACCAACGATGAGGACATCGCCAAGATTACGAGCTTCTGCGAGATACGAAACATGGCCGTGGTGGAGGATATCAAATACACCATTAGTAAAAACAACCGTCTTATTTTCTTCGCGGAGAAATTGACGCCATTCCAGCAGCAGTTCCCGTTCCGGCTCATTGCGAAACGTAAAGATCGGAGCAAACGTAATTTGTTCGGTATTCTTTGTGTTCATATTGATACAAGAAACGGAATTTATTCATAAATGAATCGCGCACTAAAAAAACAAGGAAATGATCTGCTTG
>PLXB01000245.1 GCA_003151215.1 Ignavibacteriota bacterium | reverse complement strand
ATGTGCTCAGGTATTGGGAGACGGAGTTCGACGTATTGCGTCCGCATAAGAACCGCGCCGGCAATCGCATCTATTCCGAAAAAGATGTGAAGATCATTTCGCGCATCAAAGAACTTCTGCGCGATGAACGGTACACGATCGAAGGCGCAAAGCAAATATTAAAGCAGGAACGTGATGCGGAAAAGCATGCGCAGACTGTCGATTCAAAATCCCCTGTCGATCAAGCACAATTGCCGATCATTCCTCCGCCTGCTCCCACGGAAGTTTCCGTATCGGTNNATCGGTGGCTGAATTGCATGAAATAAAACGATCGCTCGTTGCTTTACGAGAACAATTAGCGTACTCCAAGTAGATTGCCGAGCCTTGAATATATCGAATAGAGTTTGCTTTCCGGTTTTGGTGCAGCAAGAAATGGTTTTTCAAACCATCTGAAAAAATAATAGATCGGAACCAGTGAGATGATCAGGCATCCTAACCGAATAAGAAACGGTATCGGTGAGCCCGGCTCAGGGGGGACGAAAAGAGAAACAAGCCAGCCAAACTGAGAATGAATCAGGTAGAACGAATAACTGATAATACCCAATTTAATAAATGGACCGGCAAATAATCTCGGAGGCTTTTCGTTATCTGCTCCGAGTTTTGGAAGGATCACTGCGGCAATAAGAAAGGCGAAGGAGATTCCGAAAAGAGGATCGGTCGCAATCCACGAAGACTGCGATAACGTTGTTGCGATCGCCGTTCCAAAAAAGAAAATGCTCAAGAGAAGAAAGAGCGGGCGTTTTCCGGAAAATCGCAGAGGTTTATTTTGCATCACAAAATTCTTTGCAAAAATTTCTGCAACGAATGCTCCGAGCAGCCATTCTGCCATTCGTGCCGGAAGACAGCCCATGCTGACAAACGGACCGGTTGCTGCGACAGAGATAAGTCCGTTACCCAAATAATACATTGCACAGTACCGCCATACGAGCGATAAAACAATAAAAAATACGATCGATCTTCCGACTCCGAATTTTCGGAATGAAAGAAGAAAAAGAGGATAGGCAAGGTAGAGTTGAAACTCCAGCGAAAGCGACCAGAAGACGCTTGCGATGGAATAGAATTGATTTTCGAAGAAACCATGCAGCATTGTCAGATGGGAAATAACATCCCATATTGTGGGGATCGGAAAATGCTGAGCAACATGCATTTCCGGGAAGAGGCTGGCAATTTTCAGAAATACTGCCGTTATTACGACGGCAACAATATATGCCGGATACAGCCGCCAGATTCGGCGAGTGAAAAAAACGCTTCCCTTAAATTCATAACTGCCTTTTGAATATTTTTTTCTTGCGTATGGAAGATGAATGCAAAAACCTGAAAGGACAAGAAAAAGCGAAACACCGAGATACCCCCATCGAAACAGCGAAATAAAATACATGAAAGGACTTGGGTTCGGAGTCTGCGTAACAATTCCAATAGAAGGGAATGCATAGCTCCCATCGTGCCCCCAAATGTGGTAGAAGGCAACTGAAAGCGCCGCTAATCCTCGAAGAATATCAATGGAATGCAGACGGAGTTTATTCTCCGCAAGTACTGCGCTGTGCCTTAACTGGTCAGAGTTCACCAGCGCTCTTTATTTGGAGACCGGAATTTTTAGCGATGCGCCGGCTCGAGTTTGACGGGACCGACTTGTTTTTTCAACTTATCGATCACTTCAGATCTCTTGAGTCCGAGTTTTGCCTGAAAAAGCGTCACCTTGAAGGTAGGGCGAACGGCGGAGCTGGTAGTATTAGAATGGAACTTGTCGGAATGTTTCCAACCGGTATCGCGAAGAAGTTCTTGTACCATCGCAACTTGCAGTCGTGAGAGTGGTGTGGAAATTTTGATGGATGGTTCTTCCGATCCGGGAACAAGTTCTTTGTCTTTTGAGACCATTCTCATAGGCGGTTCTTACGATTAGTTTAGTTAATTAACACGTTAGAGAATCTCTGCGATTTTCTTCGGTATAGTTAATGTGGCTCTTTGAACGTATCTTATCGGCTGAAAGTGCCTTTTTTCGTAGCTTTGTATAATATTATGAAAGCGGTAATCATATTTATCTCGTTATTTTATATAGGGTTATGGGCAAATTGCTCTTTAGGTCAAACTATTGCCCCCGATGGAATTCGCCTTGCCCGCATCACGTTTCTGACCCGGAACTTCGATTCACTAACCCGCTCATTTTTCAAGCGAGGATTTCAGATCAAACCGGGCTTGCGGGAGCCTGGAGGTATATTTAATAATTCTGTAATATTTCCAAACGGTTGCGAAATTATTATTGAAACAACAACTTCTGCTGATTCAAACGGTTGGCGCCAGCAAGCTTTGAAAAAATATGGAAATCATATTACAGGCATCGCTTTCGAAGTAGCGCAGATCGATTCTCTGTACCGCTCATTACAATTTCGTAATATTCCACTCAGCTCACGGAATACTATTATGAAGGAAAAACCTGATGGCTCGGAATATGCAGCCCGTGTTTTTGCGTTGGATTCGTGCTTACCGCTTGATGTCGTTTTTTTTTCGAAGGATACATCTGTGGTTTCGCATCGTATGGATTCTCTTGCTATTCATCCGAATCATGTATTCCGGTTCGATTGGGTAATACTTTCTGCAGCAGGAGTCATCGAAAAAAGTTTGCGAACATTATTTGAGATATGCAATGCCCTGAAACTCCATGAAGGCTGCTGCGATTTCTGGCGCCTCGGACCTTCGAACGATTTTTGCTTCTTCCGATTCGATCCGCCGCCTCCGAAAGCCAAGGGAAAACCTGACTGGCTTTCGATCGAGCCCGATCTTATCTATTTTGCGTATTGAGGAAGTATTCAACTTCTCTTTTTACTCATTCTATATTAACATGTAGTTTGTCACAGCACCTCTGCTTCATTCGTTAGTCTATTATTCATTTATTCATTCGTAATTTTTTTCATTATTTAACTAACAAAGAACGCACCATGAAACATACTACTTCTACTCGTTTCGCTCCGGCCGGAATTCTCGCATTCTTATTTACTTTCCTGCTCAGCGCCAATTCTTTTGCAGCCGTGGATGCCTATCTCACGCTTGAGGGCACGAAGGGCGAAGGCATTTATCAGGCAAAGATCGATCCGGCTACCGGCAATTGCATGATCAAGAATATACCGCAGGGCACATATACCGCAACCCTCACCGGAAGTCCGGAATATTTTAACTCCCATAGCAGTGACGGCGGGACAATTGAGATCTCCAGCTTTTCCTGGGGCACATCGAACTCATCTTCGATCGGAACCGGAACCGGTGCAAGTACGGGAAAAGTTAATGTCTCTACCTTCAGTATCATGAAAAAGACAGATATGGCAAGCCCGAAAGCGGCAATTCAGCCTTCCTCAGGCGGATTTACTCATAAATCATGCGTATTATTTGTGCGTAAAGCAGGCGGCGATCCGAAGTCAATGCAGGTCACGCTGCAAACCGTTACGATCTCCGGAGGCGGAGAAGAACTTCCGAAAGAAAGCTTAGAGCGTTCTTCGTCCCCAAAAACGGGTTATGATGTCAAGGCAAACGTGAAGATCTGAAGGGATTAAATTATCACAAGTATTTTTTTGGAGCATCTGCGAAAGCAGATGCTCTTTTATGTTTGTTCGAAATAATAATATTGTCTGAACCTTGATTTCAGGAGATTTTAGGGATTAGGATGATTTTAGGAGGCAGAAGGGAGAATGGAGAATAAGGAATAATTTAATTTATAACCACCCCCCAGCCCCTGCCTTGAAAAGGAGGGGAGTTTGAATTCACTTCCACCGCTTTGCTACGTTATCGTAATTCTTATACATCATCGATTCTACGGGCTTGATGGTTCGTGTGTTATATTTTGCGTTGGCTTTGGTGGAGTAGGGAGTCAGGCATTCGCCTTTGACTTCGAAGTAGATAAGCTGGCCGATAGGCATTCCGGCGTAAATTCTTACCGGCTGCTTCACGGAAATTTCCAGAGTCCAGGTATTGGAAAATCCGACATCTCCTTTGCCGGCTGTGGCATGAATATCAATGCCAAGCCTGCCGACGCTGGATTTGCCTTCTAAGAACGGAACGTGGGCATGCGTTTCGGTATATTCTTCTGTTACTCCGAGATAAAGCGTATCGGTTCGAAGAACAAAGCCGTCATTTGGTATCTCGAAATATTCGATCTCATTATGCTCTCTGGCATCGAGGACGGCTCCTTTATAGATGGCAAGTGTTGCGCCGAGATGCACATCATAACTATTTGATCCTAAACATTCGCGGCGGTAGGGTTCGATGACGATCGTTTTTGCTTCGATCGCTTCTAAAATATCTTTATCAGTTAATATCATGAATGCAAAAATACGGGAAAAGGAGAATGGAGAATGCAGAATGGAGAATAGGAACGGGAAATCGGGATCTCATTTCGAATGGAGGCGAAGCCGTAGAGAGAAATCTAAAAATAAATAAATCCTTGTTCTTGTGGGGAAGAGATAAGGAATTATCTTATCTTAGATTTCTCACATTCGTTCGAAATGAAAAGCAGGTCAGTGTTATTTCGCAATGATCATCGCAGCGTGCGATTCATATTCGAGGCTCTTGAAAACGTAGATATATTCTCCGCTTGGGATATCATCGGCAGAGAATGTGGTGGAATGTTTTCCTACTGTTTGGTCATCATCGACAATCGTTTTGACATGCCTTCCAAGCGCATCGAAAAGATCGAGATGAACCCTTCCGGGTAAGCCGATCTCATAATCGATATGAGCGGAAGATGAGACGGGATTCGGATTCACTTGCGAGACAAAGTAATTCCCTTTAAAGAGAACGCCGCCGCGATAGTTTTCGCAATCGGTAATAACGAACGAACCGCTTGATGAAAGCAGGCTTGCAGTATTTATCGGATCGCTTGATTGTATAGAAATTCTCGTAGAGTCATGGGGCCCGAGCAGCGCCATCGCGCGAAGGACAAAAAACCATCCGGGAGTAGCAACGATCTCATTTCCTCTACCGGAAATCCGAATGATGCTGTCATGAGAAAGGCTATCGAACTTCATTGTAAATCCTGATGAAAGTGTATGATCGGTTTCGATCGTATCAAGGAAGTAGATAACGGTCGGATCATAAGTAATATCGACATGGAAGCTATCGATATTGAATAGCGAGAGATCCTTTCCGCCGATGCTGATCGGAATATCGACGATGTCTCCGACTTGTGCCAGTTCATCGGGAATGCTATAGGTTACTTCAGGAATACCAAAAGGCTGGAAAACTCCGTTGCCTCGAAGTGAGACAAGAGCTAATTTCTCCGGCGCATCGGCATCGATATGCAGCGTATCGAAATACGTAACTGCGCGTTGCGGAGTGAAACTGATATTATAATTAGCAGAAGAATCAGGAGGTATTACCGATATACCGTTCAGTGAATTGCCAAACTCCTGAACCCGGTTACTTAAGTTAATTAGAAGCGGATATCCTCCGGTATTCGAGATTTTCAGATTTTGGTTGCTTGTTTGCTGTAACCCGATATTCCCGAAATCAATATTCGTTTTATCGACAGTTAAATGTGCCTCGACGCCTTCGCCGCGTATGGGCAGAACTGCTATTGAGGCAACATCGGTAACCAGGTAAAGCGATGCCGTATCGACTTCTTCCGCATCAGGCGAATAGGTAATATCATACGTTTTGGTCTCTTTTGGATAAATGGATCTTGAACCTGCAGGTGAAACGGTATATTTTCCTGTAATGGAATCGCTTCGTATAATAATTTGAGTATCAAGGGTATTCGTTACGCCGATACGGATCGTTGAATCGTGGCCAACTCTGCGTTTGGAAAAATCGAGCAGCGATAATGCGAACGATAATCCCGGTTCGATGCCTCTGCCGAGGAGAAAGATCGTATCAAGATGATTTTCCCAGCCATAGACGATCAATGATTTTTGAGGTCCGAGGTATTGGGGATGGAATTCGATCGTGTCGTATGAAGTCACAGTACCGCCAACAGTCTGAGAGCTTGCTGTATGCGAAAAATCCGGATCGGGAGGTCTCACCGTCACCAGCGAAGCAGGATAACTACCGTTATTATGAATAGCAAACGGAATTTTTTTGATCGAATCTTTTAGGACGTCTCCGAAGTCGATGGTTCGCTGATCATATTTCAAGGCGCTTAGTCCTGCACTTCCGCGCAGCGTAATGATCTTTTGCCGGTCTCCGATCCTGATCGTATCACTCGATTCGAACGAACCAATTTTATCGGGTGCAAAAACGAAGCAGAACGCCAAAGGCGCAGAATCCACAATGCTATCGGGAAGTATGTTGCGTGTATTTTGCGAAACGGAAAAGACCGAACTTTGTCCGTGAATTGAATCAAGGGAGATCGGAAGCGCAAGACAACTTGGATTTTGCAAAATCGTGCAGAGTGAATCGACCGTTCCGACTTTGATGGTTTTGAAATCCAGGATACTATCGGTGGTTGAAAGGGTTGCGGCCGGACCGCCGATGCCATGCAGGGCGATCCGCGTCGTATCACTGCATGGTGAAAGAACGACTTGCAGATAATCCCAATAATTTCCGGTATCTTTCGGCGAAAAAATAACAGTGAATTGTTTGCCTGCTCCATGAAGAATTGGAGTGCCATTGATATTTGCGCTGTGAAAGACCGAAGAATTTATCAGCACCTGATCTGAAGAGACGGTATCATCGCCATAGCCATTATTGTATAGTATGACCGTTGCAGTGTCTTCACGTCCCGGGCATATAGTACCGAACTCCGCGCCGATGCCCGGGCTCCAACTAATGTTGAATCGTTCTCTGACACCGGCAACAGTAAATCGCGTAACAAAACATCCGCTATCATAAAGATCAAATTGGGATTGTTCCAAACTTCCCAGTTGTTGCGGGGTAAATTGAATGGTCATTACTCTGCTGGTATTATTTCCCATCGTAAAGGGAAGCGGCGGATCAATCAGAGAAAAATTCGGTGATCCTTGCAGCGTTTGGTTTGTAACCTCGATTTGTCTTCCTGCTTCATTAGTGATCGTAAGGTTTCTTGTTTCCGGAGAAAGATCGCATCCATTTCCGAAATCCAAAGTTGAGTCGCTGAGTGCGATAAGACCGACTCCCAGAATTCCTTGAAAATGGAGTAACGACTCGCCGCACGGCGAAAGAGGAAAGCTCGCATTAACTCCATATCTGCCCGGCTCCGGCGGTGCAAAGCGGATCGTAATGGAAACAGAATCGCCCGGATCAAGAGATTTTGGCAGCGTCCCTCCGAGAAGAGAAACAATGCTGTCTTTACTGAAAACGGGTATTCCCAAAACCACGGTTCTTCCACTTTTATTGACCAACGTAATGAGTGTATCATGCGCACCGCAACTTGCTCCAAGATCGTAAAATGTATTTGCCGGAGAGACATCCGGGCCGAGCACATTGATCGAGAGCGGGATGAGCGTATCGATTCCGCAATTCTTCTGATCCTGAAAGTGGAGCGCCGTCATAAAGACTCCGCATTCGTTGGTAGTGAATCGAATCTTTATAGAAAGGCTTGAGTCAGGACTTAGAGATGCCAAACCCGACTGCGGCGAAAGTAATCTGAATCCCGATCCTCCCGTTAAAGAAAGCGGCGGATTTGCTGTAAGAGTAGCTGAGCCGGTATTTTGGAGTGTAATCGTCATATTGACGACGACTCCCGGAGCGGGTAAATGAATATCCGGGAAGGTAATATGATCAGGAATGCTGAATTGCGGGATAATTCGTTTCCCAACGAATGTCGTTGTTGCAATTTGGGAGCATTCATTTGTCCGGGCGGTGAGTGTGGTATTGATCGTGCCCGCACTACCGGAAAGCACAGTAAATTTAATTTGCTGAATTTGTCCGGGACTGATCGCAAACGGAGGCACCGGGCTTGTGATGAGAATATCACCGGGTATGGATAATTGAAGAGAATTTACAGTTACATCTCTTGTGCCTGTATTTTGTAAAAATGTTTGACCCGAAAGCGGCAGATCACAAGGTAATAAATCATTACCATCCAAGAGCAGTTTGAAGATCGGATCTTCGAATGCGATCGAGATCTTATCAAAGCGCAATTCTACCGGGATTCGCAAAATACCGCCGCAGATCGTCGTGCTCTTGACGATTAACGTATCTCGATAAAGTCCGGGTATAGCAGGGTTTGCCTGAATTCGAATAGCAACGGCCTGCGTAGAATCCGAAGGCAAAAGAAATACAGACGTAGCAGCGCTGAATATTTTACCACTTTGAAATGCAGCCGGATCGATCTGCACCTGTTCCCGTCCGCGGTTATAAACATGGATGATCGTATCGGCAACGCTTCCACAAATAAGATCGGGGAATTTCACGCTTTGTTCTTTCGATGCAAGCATATATCCTCCGGTTGTTCCGGTCACCGGAGAAGTGGAAGCAGCCAGCGATGCCGAAGAGATCAGAATTCCTTCGCTTTTCCTTCCGGTAAAATCATGAATATTCGGCGAAGCCGGATCGTCATCGAAACTGTAATATGCCATAAGCCCTGCTTCATTTCCGGAAAGTGCAGTAGTCATCGAAGCAAGTATTTCTGCGGAAGTGTGAGCAACATTCCAAAAACGGAGCTCATCCATGTTTCCTGTAAATGTTGCACCGCTGAGATCACTATGAGCGATGAGAATGGAATCGGTTGAAGCAATAAGATTTGCCGCCGTTGTTTTTTGCGATGTCGTAAGAATGCCGTTGATATAAATTCGGATACTGTCGTTAGGTGTAAAGGTCACGGCATAATGCTGCCAATTTTGAATATTCTGAATGTCCGGCGAAGTAACTGTAACGATTCCGTTATTGAGGTGAAGTGTTACAATAAGTGCGCTGCCGGAAGTGAAGCCGATGCTGAAGGCGCCGTTATTTCCATTATTGACTTGTTCGATAAGCCCTGCATGAGGCACGAAAGAAACAGATTGTGCCCAGAATTCTATCGTGAAAGCTCCGGGAAGCGAGATTCCTTTTGGGTTCGGGATGACGGCATAGGAAGAAGCGTTCGGAGTTGCAAGCATATTCATTTCACATGATTGTGCAAATCCACTTTCCGTTTGGCAAGCAAGGAAGAGGAAGAAGAGACAATATGGGAATCTTACTCTCATTTATTTCAAATCCTTTTCAATCGTGATGCGTACGGTGCGTGAAAGGAATCTGCCTTCGGCATTGGTATTATCAAAGAGAATATCTTTTGCGCCACGCGCTTCCAGACTAAACGGCGGAGAAGGACGTCCGAGCTTATGCAGACGTGACGATAGCAAGATCGAGGCGCGGCTTGCGCGATCGTAAGAAAGATGCTCGTTATAATTCGGATCGCCGGTAATATCGGTATGACCGATAAGAGAGACATGCGAATCAGGGGTGATCGAACTTGCAATGCGTTGAAAAATTTCATCGGAGACGCTGTTTAATTCAGCCGAAGAACTATAATCGAAGAGCAGGAGATGGAATCGCTCCAGACTCTTATCGGCAGTAGTATCGGTTGCATGACGAGATCTATTTTGGATTTCTTTTTTGATCTTAATATTCCCGTTGATCGAAACCATCGCGCCGGCCGAGTCGATTATATCCATCTGCCATGTCACCGAATCGTTACTTGCCATTATATTCCCTTGGGCAATATCCCAAAGCATCTCACCTTTGGATTCGGGCGATAGACCGTCAATGGTTTTAATGATCGTTCCGTCTTGCCTGATCGTGATGATCTGACTCATAATTCCGGCATTGGAAGTAATATCGGATTGAAAAGAAATTTTTGGCGGTGTTGCCGTACGCTCAAGGCGATGAGTTTCGATCGGTTCGAGAAGCGAGGGCGTATTCGTCGTAATTTCGATGCGTCGATTCTCGGCTTGTCCGGTAGCTGCGGTTTCATCAGATGCCTGTTCCGGCAATGCGCGGGATTTGATCTTTATTCTCGAGGGAGCAATACTCCAGACATCCTGTAAATATTTTGCCGTGTTTTCAGCGCGAAGCAAAGAAATATCCGAAGCAGAAGCGGAATCGCCTGGAGAGTGAAGACTTCGTGCGCCGGTGATCGTGATCTTCGATGACGGTTTTTCCTGCATTCGTTTACCGAGAATGTTCAAGACCTCGTAATGAATACCGAGTGCGTTAAGCTTATAGAGTGACGCAGGATCAAATGACTTCGTATCATTCTCATCGGAATAAAAATGATAACGCCTGGGAATATTTGCCGAACCGTCATCAAAGAAAAGATAATTCAACGTAGGCGCAACATCGGTAATACGGACATTTTGGATCGCAACGACAGGTTCCGGAACTTCCTCACCTGATTCGGTCATGCCGACTGCTTTTACCGAAACTTTCAGGATACTTTTTTGCGGAGCATCTTCTTTCTTGATTTCTACCGCAGGGTGCGGCGCNNGGCATAAAATCGACGGGAGCCGCAGCCGGGAAAGCGTACATCAAAGCCACTGTTCCGCCGATCGTCCACGTCCGATAGTTTGAACCGTTCGTTGTCGAGATCGGTGTGATCGGTAAACTTGCTCTGATCTCCGGGCTTACATTTACATGCGAAGATAAGGGGATATCATATCCGACCCCAAGCTCCAGCGTTGCGATAAAAGCCTTTGCATCGAAGACTCCGCTTGAGACATCGCGTGTTGAAAGAAGATTTTCCGTATAAACAGCATTTGGCGTCAGGAGTTTTTCGGTTTGATCGTAGGTATGATGAACGAGGAATGCAACTCCTGCTCCTGCGGCAAGATGAAGTTGGGTAAGCGGCCGCCATGCCAAAAGAGCGTCCAATGAAAGCGTCTTGACATTCGTTGCAAAATTTCTTTCACGAAAAACCTGAAAGATCCCCGAAGTCGATATATCCCTTGCAAATTGATTATTAAATGGCGTCGTTATAAATGATGATGAGAGATCGTGATATCCGATCTGCGGCATGAGGGAGAAATTATCGAGCGGCAAAGGAATTTCCGCCATCCCGAAAAACGACGTGCCGGGAGCCGAGCCTTTTTGAAAAACACCGCAGAGAAAATTTCCGGCAAAAGATTGAATATACGTTTGTGAAATATTCGAACCGAATTCCCCTCCGAAGCCAAGCCGAAGAGGACGCTCCGTTTGCGCTTTCGCTGAAACGGAAAAAAAAATACAGCAAAGAAAAAATAACCGACTTACCTGCCGCAGCGGGTACGGATGATATTTATTCAGGACATCTCGTCCATGTGTTCCTATGATTCCCTGCCTTGACATACGCCATATAAATAGGCAACAACCCTTTATAAAAAGGCGGGGAAGGGGAAGAAAGTTCGCTCTTCACTCCGGTCATTTTTTTTATCATTGGCAACGGAGCCGGCTTTCAAGGAAAAGGGGATTTTTCAATCCCCTTTTTCCTCAGTAGTTTTTGGAGGGCGTCTATTTACTTTTTCCCGGAATCTTCCGGTTTGTGAATATTATTCTTTACGTCGATCTCACCCGGTTTCCGGTTATCGGTGACGGGCATATTCTTTTGTGATATTTTCTGATGATTGGCTAAAGTAGCAGCGCTATGAACAGCTGCTGTTTTCACCGGCTGATCTTTGGAGGGCTCAGCAGCGGTAGAAGATGGTGCAGCTACTACTGGAGTTTGCATGGCAGGAGCTGAAATAACCCTGACCGGTGATGTAGCAGATTCATGTGTCTGGTTTGACGGCAAGAAGAAGGATGTGCCAAGTATGCCTACTAAAAGTCCTGCGGAGATCGAAACGAGCGGACGCTTGAAAGCCGTGCCGATATTCTGCCAGGCAGTCGTCGAAGCGAGTGATGCTTCAACCTCTTTCTCTTTAAGCGAAGAGGGTACTAATGCTCCGCCTAAGCCAAGTGCAGTAAGTGTCTTCGTTCTGATAAAGGTCGGACTGCCGGAAGCATCTTTATCTTCGCGGACAGCTTTAAGCAATTCGAGCTGCGAGCGGAATGCCAGGCGCATATCGTCGCGGGCTGCGACGTTGATCAGGAAATTCTGTTCCTGCGCTCCGGTCATCTGGCGTTCGAAATATTGCTGTAGTTGTTCTTCGTCTCTGATATTCATGGGAGTAATATTTTTAATGTGGATTTG
>PLXB01000450.1 GCA_003151215.1 Ignavibacteriota bacterium | reverse complement strand
TTGAGCGCCGCATCGGTCTGGATCAGACTATCCATTAAATTCCCGGATTGCGTCCGCATCGTTCTGCCTAATGCGCTAATGATCCCGGCAGTTGCCGTATGCTGGAAACCGAGCGGATTACCAATGGCAATAACAAGTTGTCCGATCTCGAGTGTGGACGAATCACCAAGCGCGGCAGGAATATAATCTTTCGCAGAAATATGCAGGATCGCCAGATCGTTGGAAAGATCTTCGCCAACGAAAGAGGCTGTAACGGCGCTGCCATCATAGAGCGTGACTCGTAATTTCTTGGCGCCGTTTACGACATGACTATTAGTAAAGAGATACCCGTCCGAAGAAAAAATAAAGCCCGATCCGGTGCCGGAAGCAACTTCCTTTTTATTCTGCTTCTCGATCCGCTCGATCTTAACTACGGAAGTCTTGACCTTGTTGATCGCTTCAATGATGGTTTTAGAAAATATATCAATCATAGCATTGCCTAATCATAAATTCTCTTTCTTTTACGACGAATGAAAGAGAAAGTTATTTTAAGCAGGAGTGTTTTCTTTCGGGAATCGATTATTCTTTTATGATTTTACGGATGATAACTCCTTGATTTGTTTCAAGAATTACATTGTACGTGCCTGGAGGAACGGAGCGAAGTGAAAGTGTTTCTTCGTTCGAGCTAACATCTTTTTTTAAAACTATCTGACCTAGGATATTTTCAATTGTGATGCGCAGAATTTTTTCTTCTCCATCGGCATGAATGATTAGTTCATCCGTCGAAGGATTTGGATAAATTTCAATATAAGAGTTTTTCTGTTGATCAACTCCTCCCGTAAATTGCTTTACAATCATCGTTACATCTTTCGTTGTCTCATGAATATCATCGAATACACGAAGTGTGAAAGTATAAGAACCGGGAATAGTTAAATTACTTACGGTAGAATTCGGCAAACCCTGATGATCGAAGATCGGATGCGCGCCATTAGGCACAGTCTTCACATACCACCAATGCCGCAGAAGCTGTCCTTCCGGATCGCTTGTTTTAGCAATAAGACGTGCGGAATCCTGAGGTAGTCTTATTGTATCGGGAATAGTCTCCAATGAATTGATAACCGGACCGGAGCTTTGCGGATGAACCGTACAGATCAAATTATCAATGAGATCGGGAAGCCCCGGATTATTTTTGATGTTACAGCGGAACACATAATCTCCCGGCACATTCATATTAGAAACATTTGCGCGGATACTAATATAAATATAGTATGTCGTATCAAGTATCGCATTTGCTCCCGGGGGCTGGCTTACGAGCACCCATTTGCCTCGTCCGGTAAAATCAGAGTTAGCAAGATCAGTAATACCGATCTGCAGGATGCCCGCAGATGTTGGAAGCTCCACATTTGCATGTGTCGTATCGGGCGGATTATCGAACACTAAACCATACGGCTGAGGAAAACGAAATCCTCCCTCCCAAAGATTTGGCGGCGGATTAGTGGTAAAGACAAGCAAGTAAACTTTCCTTGAAGAAACATTTACACCATCGGAGACAGATATTTTAAATATATACATTCCGGATGCGATGAGTCCGTTCACAGGTGTAGAGACAAATGATGGATTCGTAATTGACGCATTTCCACCTAGTGGTTGGCTGATAACTGTCCACTGATAGGTTAATTCATCGAGTTCAGGATCGCTTGCTTTCACGGAAATCCTCGCTGTCGTCGTTGGTGATACGATATATCCGGGGCTAACTCCCCACGATTCAATCGTAGGCGGATGATTTGCACCGGAATAGGGATATACCGTCGTTGTATAACCTGAGCCACCGATATTCACTCTAAGTTTTCCATCTATACCAACTGCCGAGATCCCAAGTTCTTGAAACGCCGAAGCACCGGAAGGCGATTGGGATATTCCATATTTTCCCGGAGGTAAATTATTCAATAAAGCTTTCTTTGCCGTATCATTATTAAGCAAAACTATCGTGATCGCTCCATTTTTCTCGAAAGCAACTACCCGAAGAAGCGTATCATTGGAAGTTGCACCGACCCGAATGTCTCCCGGTCTGACATAATGAAGAACTTGTCGCATCCTGTAATATGTAGGTGAAGGCGTCCATGTAACATCGCCGGCGCTCGGCACAAGCGATTCCGATCCGCTGAATCCGACTTCCCAATATGAGACTCCGCCAAGAATAAGATCGTTGAATATATCATCGATTGTCGGATTGCCCATTTCTGTCTGGGCAGTAGTAATGCCGAGAGACTTTGCAAAATCCCGGATGTCTGCACGGTAGGGATCAGCCGTTCCGTAATTATGATAAGAAATTCTGCCTATATATTTCCATAGCTCGGAATCAGTTTGCACGGGAGTAATAAAACCCCAATCTGTCTCTGGCGCGACAGCCTCTGCATACTGTGTCTTCGTTGCAAGCCCATGGCTTATCAGACGAGTACCGAGCGCTTTTGCATCGTCAACAAGTATTTGCGTCGTCACCGGCAAGCCGGGTTCATTGTAGATAACATCATAGTTAATATCAATGCCATAATTATTTTTCCACCAGAGTGCATCAGCCCAAATCTGTTGGGCGCGCTCGCCGGGATGATTCAGTACCCACGGCTTAAGTGCTGTTGCCAGAGTCGGATATGTGGGACTTGAGTAAAAAGAGGTATGATAACCATCTGCCTCTATAAGGCTCTTAAAATATAAAGCATACTTTGCTATGGTTGTGTCGGTACCACCTGCCTGAAATTTCGTCCAATCAATGGAATCGCAATCGCCATTATCCATCCCTGTGCCATCAATACGTGGACCGACTTCCCACATGCGCGAGCCTGTGAGCCCGAGATCATGCGCAATAAGATCAAGATATTGGAAATTGATGGAATCGCTTGTAGAGGCATCAATACCATATTTGTTCAGTCCATAATTAAGGCTGCTGAAGATGCCTCCGCCATGCCCCCATCCTTCGATCGTTTGAAAATGAGCGGTGGTATCGATAGTCACAGATACCTGCGCATCGGCAGTTCGTACAAAAAGAAATAAAATAAGGAGAGAAGTACGTATACTCATGAAATTATTGAATGGCAAAGTTCTTAAAATAATGACACGAAAAAAGGTGGATTTGTTACGGGGATATGGTATATTTGCCAGCCGCTTAGTGTCAACCATATCCGAGGTTACTTCAGTACGCAAATTTTTTCCGATTTGTTTAATCCACCAGCAGACATAGTAACTACAAAAACTCCGCTCGATAGATCTTCCGCATTAATAATGAGATCATGCTCTCCTTCATCAGTATCTTCATCGAGCAATGTTCTCACCTTTTCTCCAAGCATATTGAATAAAGTTATTCGAACATGCTCGTGATCCGGAATTCGATAATGAATGTTCGTTGAAGTGCTAAACGGATTCGGAGTATTTTGTTCAATTATAAAGGAAGAAATGGATTCCTGAGACGCAAAGTTTGTACTATGCATCTCGGAAAGAGGACGTTTGCAAATTCCTCCGCCATCATACATACCGGAAAACAGATTCGAATCGTTGACCGAAAGAACTTGTATATTAGAGTCCGTCAAACCTTCACTCACATTTGCCCAGGTTGCACCATTATTGGTCGAGAGAAATATGCCGCCTCCATAAGTACCTGCAAAGATTTTCGTGCCGGTTATGGCGAGCGAAAGAACAATTGTATGTGTCAATCCGGCATTCCTCAGTATCCAACTTATGCCATTATTGGTTGATAAAAATACCCCTTTAGTAGTCCCGGCAAAAATATTCATGCCATTCATTGCAAAGGCTTCGACAGCAATATTAGGTAAGCCCCTTTCGATCCATGTTGTACCATTGTTAGTCGAGAGAAATATACTGGAACTTCCTCCTCCACTCGCATCGATACCCGCAAAAATATTCGTGTCGATCACTCCAAAACATCTGGCATTTGTGCTAAGTACACCAGTCCAGTTCGTACCATTGTCCACCGAGACAAAAATACTATCAAAACCAATAGTAGTAGTAGTAATCCCGGCGGCAAATAAATGAGTGTCATTACTTATCCCAAGGCCTTGAATAAGAAATTCCGATAAATTGGACCCCGCTCTTCCCCAGCTTTTTCCACTATCGGAAGATAAAAAAACACCATAGAAAGTCCCTGCAAAAAGATTAGTGCCGTTAACAAGCAGAGAAAAGACGTTACTATTTGGTAAACCTACACCTGATGCAACCCATGTTGTTCCTATATCTGTCGAAATAAGAACACCTCCCCCACCAGTATCGCTTATCCCTGCAAAAAGATTTGTGCCAATTGCTGCGAAACAATAAACCGAAGTGGCAAGAGGAGAATTGGTTTTGACCCATTGAGCATGAGCGCCGTTCGAGCAGATCGTAAGAAAAATCACCAGACCGGCGATTCTTGAAGAAAGATAAATATTTTTCATAGGATGCATAGTAAATTAGAGAGTGAAAATAGAACAGAGTCACTTATTATAAAGATTCTGTTCATAAGAATTCATATTCGCAAAAATTTGGTTAGTCATTATATCATTTGTTTTGGAATCAGATAAACCAAAATTTCGAATTTTTTACGTAGCCCCAAAAATGTCCTTATATTAGAGGGTACACTTATGGGCACCTATACAAGCTTAAAGCGAAAATGGGGAGGGAGAATGGAAAATGTGCATAGTGATGTTATTGGAATATAAAGAGTTACAAGGCAACTAAGGCAAAAAAGAGTATTCATTTAAAGGAAGAAGCAACATGGAAACAGCAACAGTAACAGCTACAAACGGAACAGTTTCGGCAATTCAGGGAGCAAGGAACAAAGCTTTACAGATCGCTATGGATGCGATCGAAAAACAGCATGGAAAGGGAGCCGTAATGCGGCTCGGCGATACGCCCCATGTAAAGAT
>PLXB01000415.1 GCA_003151215.1 Ignavibacteriota bacterium | reverse complement strand
GTTCTGGAGGAACTCCGTACCGCCGGCTTGGAGTCGGTGGTGGTGGCTGCGCAGCCAATGGCACTGCCCGGTTTGGTCAGTTAACGGAAGAAAGAGCTGAAGATGTCGGCCTTAATTCCGAATAGTACTGGCAAGTTGCCTGTGGTCGACCGCAATGTGCAAACGAGACGGAGTCGCTGGTGTACAACACTCTGCCCTCTTGTGGGCCAAGAGATAATAAAGTATTTACAACACACTGATATGTGTTTCTTTTTACGCTAACTAGAGTTTATTATCTTGCGTTGTAGATAATAAATCGCCTTGAGTAACTTCCCCTGTTCCCATGTTCGCTACTAAAAAGTCTTATTCTCCGCCTAATGATTCTTGTTGAGGTCATTTTCTCTTTCATTGACATAACGGATCAAGCCTGACCAGCGGTTTTATGCCGACTGGTCTAGGCGAATGTTGGGAATCCTCTGCGCGTCAGGCAACAACTTACACAACGTAACAACGTTTCCCTCTGACAGGATGGGCTATTGATCAAGATTGCCCAGCACAGTTCCAACTGATCCTATTCTTCGGCTGCAGCTAAAATAGCATCTATTGTTTCCTTATACCCTTCTTTCACGAGCTTATCTTTGTGAGGCAAGACAGCCATTTGTAGAAACTCCAAGACATCCGGATCTTCAATGATCATTCCGAACTGAGGATTTGAATCTGATGCGTCTAGTATTGCCTTAGCTTCTTCAAGTGAAAAATATTTGTACTTGTTGATTTGTGCTATTAATGCATGAGTTGTTTTGAAACTACCAGAAGCCTCCAAGGCGTCAAGTAAAGCCTTTTTTGCAGGGTCAAGAGATATTTGTATGCCGTCAAAATGATCCTTAATAAAGTCCCTCAAGCTTCTATAACCTCTTACTGCAGAATTCTTAGCAGCCTTCCATTCAGATAAAAGAAAGGGGTTGATTTCGCTTTCATCAATTGAAGAATAAAAATCAGAATCTTCGGTGATGAGATACATATTTTCACCACTTGGTACATTGTGAAGAAGCAGTATCCAATTGATGGCATCACCTATCGACCCGTTCTTGCCGGGTGGATTCCCAATTTCCATTCGCATTTTTGCTTGTTCGTAGACATCTTTGTCTGTACTGAGAAAAGTGGCTTTTTCAAAAATGCCGGTAATTAAATGATCTGCACGAAGATTATTTGTTTTTATGTCGGATTCTGCCTTAGCTGTTATCTCTGTATATTTTGTCTTAAAAGTCTTTGTCAGTTCTTGAAGTGTAATGAATTCATCATAACTCTTCATAAAATATGGAAATTGGGCAGAAAGATTGAAGTTCCTAAATTTCTTTAAAGCGTCAAGGATTTTTCCTTCACGATTGCGCCAAAATTCATCTCGAACCTGGTCTGTCAGGTGGACGGTGATTGTACCCTTCTCATGGGACACAAATACGCTGTTTAAGGCATCAAGGTCATCATTCGTGAAATGGTAAAAATTAAGAAGCACATTCGTATCAATAAATACGTGCATTTTATCTCCTTGTTCAACGCCCAAAGGCCGACCGGCATGTATTTTGGGGCCGGTCGTGCCGCTGGTTAGCTCTTAGACATATTTCTTTTAGGCAACTTTTCTGATCGTCTAGGAAGTATATAAACGTCACTTAACAGGTGCTCAATAACGTCCATTGCGAGACTAAGGGTGCTTTCAGAGTGCGGCTTTACTTCATGTGCTGAAACATTGCCAAGAATTCGCAAACTATGCAATATCTCGGCTCCTGCCTTTGTCAAAATGCCATTTTCTACTAAATTATCAATTTTTTTCTCTAAGTTCTTTCCATTTGCAGCTTTTTCTTTACATACCACTTCCAATAAAGCTCGAATGCCAATACCAGCCAGTATCGGTTGCTTGCTGCACAAGGCTTTGTGTGCTTCTTCATAAATACGCGAGATATTTTGAGGTAAAATATGTGCACTTCGCAAAACATGCCTGCCTGCGACCCTACTAGGGTAAATTTCTTCGACAGTACCTTTTTCTCCTCTGCCTTCAGACATTGCATCATTCAAGTAGTTTCTAAACGAAATTTCATTACAACCTTGGCACTGAATGATCTGGTAAGAATCTAAAGTCCAAAATCCGTCCTCGTCTTCGTCATGCTTATCAGCAGACAACAAAATCTTATGTAAGGTATTGCCGCTACATTTACCACAAGGAACCCATATTTTTTCGCCTTGTGTATTATTAAGCTTCAATTTTTCCATATAGCAAAACTCCTCATCATGCCTCGTTGAGCTAACGCCCAGTTAGGCCTAAGGTTCGATGCGTTCATCAACTTTGTGCATCAGTAGGCTTGCCAAAGCGATCAAATGTAGTGCTTTTGAGCTGTCAGGGTTCAAGTTCCCATGAGCCTTTGGATTGCGAATTCCGATCATCGAGCCAGCGAATATTTGCATATACCCCTGTTGGATGTTCCGATCTGTTTCGGAGATGAGAGGCGTGAGCTTGACTAGCGGATTTTGAGGAGAGAACGCAGTAGTCATGAGGGGGGCACCATCAATCTCTCGCCCGTGTATGTCGCTNNGCGCTTAACTGCATCGTTCACCTCCTTGAAGCAGGCCTCTACAGCATCCCCAAAGAATCCTGCTTCAAATCTCGGCTGCGCAAGAGCTCTAACTCTAGGGTGAACGAACTCCCAAAACCATTCAATCGGACTACGCGCCTGTTCAATGTCTGATGCTTCAGATAGGCGACGAGCTTCTGGAATGACGACCGACTGAACCAACTCCAAAGACTCAACTGCATTGCCACTAAGCGGTGTCATGTCTTGAAGTTGTGCTACCAGATCGGACCAACCTAGTAGTTGGAGGAATGCCCGCAAACTATTGATCTTGCCCGAAAGGATGTTGTCAATAACACCTTGTGGTTCGGCATCGTCATAGTACGATTTCAGTTGGATACTGAACTGATCGAGGTCGTCCAGGATCTTGTTGAGGGCTACGATTCTTCTTGTCATGATCGGTTCCTGTTTCGGCGACTATACATCATACACCGTATGCTGCTTGGCTCTCTCCGCTCTTTGCGATTCGATGGCAGACCTTTGCTCTTCCATGTAGTGGACGGGATTCCAGTCACCAACGCTTTTGACTGGCAGCCCCACGTGATTGCGCAGCTTTGTAGCTAACTGCGATGCGGCAATACCAAGGATAGCATACTGAAACTGCCGCTCTTCGAACCCTTCGCAGAAATCTGGTGGATTGGCCGCAAAATTGAATGCGCTGGAAACGCTTTGGCTTGCGAGTTCCGCTTTGTACGGAAAATCAAGAACCTCGTACATGAGGTTTGCCGGCAGCGACTTCCACTCAACGTCAAACGACTTTGGGTCAAACACGGGAGGCTTAATTTGGGGTGTGCTGTAACCGTTCTCGTCGGGCCTCCCCTCGCAAAGGCCATCGTCGCCGACGACATCGGCGCAGCGAGCCACGTACCGCTCAAGTTCACAAGACACCTGAATTGAAAGGTACTCAGAGTCCTTTCTGCTTTTCCGATTTTGGAACCACCATTCCTTGGCAACGGTCAATAATCCACCAACTACAACGCCTACTAGTCCTAAAATTGCTGATTCCATTCACTACTCCTGAGTNNGCTTCCGGCGGGTCGTAAGCCGTGTTGGGACATCAATTCTTTTCTAAGACGCGCGCCCTTGATGTTCCGCTCTGTTCGTAGCTTCAGCTGGAACGTTTTGATGGATTTAATTTCCTTTTTCAATCATACCTAATCCCCCATAATAACGATTAATTATTATTGAAGTTCGTTCTTTTTCAAAAACAGGCACCATTAAATTAATAGGTATATAAGGGCCAAAAAAATACAGAAGGTGTCTCTGGTAATAACCTTGCAAATAGAACTTGATATTTTCGCTCTTCAAGTGATTCTTTATCATAGTTGCAACGTGTAAATCTTGAAATTCTGCCAGCTTAAAGGTTTTTTCATGGATATTTTCGTTCCAGAGTTTGAATCGTGAAACAATATCAAGACTTAGAAAGGCTATAATAAAAAGGGAGGAACCACCGAGATAAAAGGGCGTGTTAAAGCCTGTAATAGTTATACTTGGGAGGATTATTACTCCACAAAGAAAAAGTGACCAAGGCAGGTTCATTATGAAAAACTTGCATTTAATGAACTCAATTGAATCCTGAAGTGTTTCCTGTGAATTCCAGCCCCAATTTTTTAGTGTTTCGAATCTTCTTTGTGGGTAAAGAAATAGCCAACCCACAAGATAGCTCAATAAAACAACAAAAATACATGAGAAAAAATAATAACCGAAGGAATGTGGGTAAAATAATCTGGCAAGCGTTTCAAAACCTCCCATAAAAGATAGTAACGTGGCCGGGAGCATTAATAATGAAGTCGCATAGCCAATCGCGACCTTGCCGGAAAGACAGGAACTTAATTTAAAAAAATTGGAAGGATTTTCGTCAGATTTATGCCTGAGCGGGATAATGCATGTAGATTTTAAGAGGAAAATAGGTACAAATACTAAAGAGATGAATACTATGATTGAAAATAAAATCACATAGAATAAATCGACGTGTGTATCGCGAGTATGATTAAAGAATTTTGAAATGTTATCGAAAACACTAAAACTGGTTCCAGAGAGTATCAATAAAGAGATGCCATTCCCAATTCCATTTTTGGTTGCTATTTCGGCCAGATATAATAGAAGAAAAACGGTTGTAACGAGAGTAAGCTGGAGTGCAAGAAATTCTAACTTGTTGTTAAGCACCAAGATGGGTACTCCTGATGGGGATGACATGCTCTCTAGACCTTGGATAATATATTTACTCTGAATTACGCTTAGAAAGAAAGTGAGGATAAGAGCATATTTATCCAGGACTTTTCGCCCGTAATAGTCGCCGACGCGATGCTTTTTAAGAAATGGTATGAACAAAGAACAGATTTCGACCATCATATAGGCTGACACAAATGGCATAATACCTAGAGCAACTATCGAAATATTGCCTCTGAACGAACCTGTCAATGCGTTTAATTCACTATGATTAATAAATGGAAGGGGAACCTGCGGATTCCGCTCCATGTCGGCC
>PLXB01000244.1 GCA_003151215.1 Ignavibacteriota bacterium | reverse complement strand
GAATACGAATGTCGAAAAGGGAATTCGGCTAATGGCGCAAATTCCTTTAGTAGTTGCATCTTACGATGCCCATCGAAACGGACGCGCTGTTCCTGAAGCGAAGCCGGAGCTAAGTCATGCAGCAAATTTCCTGTATCAATTACTTGGCAAAGAGCAGGATGGCGAAGTAGTAAAAATGTTCGACTCAGCACTGACACTTCATGCCGATCATGAATTCAACGCTTCAACTTTCACCTGCCGCGTTATAGCCTCCACTCTTTCCGATCTTTATTCAGATATTACCGGCGCGATCGGTGCATTGAAGGGTCCGTTGCATGGCGGAGCCAATGAGCAGGTGATGCGAATGCTGCTGAAGATCAACGACCCTGCAAGAGCAAAAGAATGGGTCATCGATGCGCTTGCTCGTAAAGAAAAGATCATGGGTTTTGGCCATCGTGTCTATCGCACCGAGGATCCGAGAGCAACACATCTCCGCAAGTTCAGTGAAGAGATGGGAAAGCGGTGCAATGAGCCGCAATGGTATAAAATGTCCCGCGAGATCGAGCAATTAATTTTCACTGAAAAGAAGCTTTATCCGAACGTGGATTTCTATTCTGCAAGCACGTATCATCTCATGGGAATTCCACTTGATCTATATACGCCTATCTTCGCGATGAGCCGCGTAACAGGATGGGTTGCTCATGCGCTTGAGCAGTATTCGAATAACCGCATTATTCGGCCTGCAGCGGAATATACGGGACCAGTCGATCAGACATGGATGCCGGTTGAGAAGAGATAAAATTACCTCGCGAGTATTATTTTCGAATATGTTCATATTCTTCCGGCTTCGAGGATAATAAAAATAATGGGTATTTATCGGAATTGTCTTCTTCTTATGGATATCAGACCCTTAGTGTGATATCACTGCAACCTTCCCGGCTATTGCAAAGACTCCCCGAGTATCAGCACGCTCTACGAGGACATAGTAAATGCCGCTCGGCAAGCCGGAAATATCCAGTTTCAAGGTATTATGGTCGAGCACCTTTCCTGAGAGAAATGTTCTTCCCATAACATCGACAATTTTGAATGGTGACGAAGCTTCAACAGAAACTATATTTAATGTTGTTGTTGCCGGATTCGGATAAATACGTTGATTATAACTTAAGAGTCCGCTATAACTTACATTTGATTTCCTGTATTGCCCTCTGACAATAATGGAAGGTATTGAAGACCCAGATAGGTCTTGTAATGCGTAAATTGCCAGTGGATTTCCGCTGGAAGTAAATGTCAGCCCGAGTGAAGCATACGCCGTGTAAGCAGTATCTGCAATAATCAGCGAATCGACTCTCCATGTCGTACCCCGGTCAGTACTCATCAGAATTTTATTGTTACTTTCTCCGCCAGCCAGGACGGTATCCCGATCGAGTGATGTCATGTACGCTATAGTCCAAATGGAGTCGCGGAATACATTCGGTTTACCCCAGCTCTTGCCGCCATCGGTTGAACGGATAATACATGCTCTGTATCGCTTCGGATATAGCGGCTGGGTAGTATCAGCCTGCGAATCTGCTCCGTAAGCAATAATCGTATCGCCTCCGGTATAAGTACAACCTGTGAAATAATAACGGCTGCCCGGATCATCTATTGAGTCTATTACGACAGTCGATGAATCAGCTGTTTTCCAATTATCGGTCGTGGAAAAAATTGGACCATGACCTGGACGAAATACTTTGAATTTTCCTTTTCCGAAACAAAAAATAGTCGTTCTGTCCAGATAATCGTCTCTGTCATTAAAGGCAGCGCTATCCCACTGCCTTCCGCCGTCTGAAGTGGTGAAAATTTCATCCCCTCCGAACCCGGCACCGATAGAGCCCTGGTATTCTATATTTTTTTTTCCTACATAAATGCCTGATAAGGAGTCGGAAAAATGGATACTGCTCGAAATGCCCCACAACGAAGTATATTGTCTCTGCCAGGTTTTTCCGCCGTCAAATGTCCGAAGGATAAATGAACTATCACCATGTTGCGCACCAACGGCAATAGCATTGAGCGGATCGATCTGCTGCACAGCCGTGAAATAATTATTCACGTACAGTTCCGAATCAACCGGCATGTGCGGGTCCTGCATTTCCCAGTTCATCCCATTATCGGTAGAGCGCCAAATCATCATGGAAATACGCCGGTCGAGATTATCGACCAATCTTCCCGCAGCAATGCAAACATTCCCTGAGCAGGAGATGGCGTCAAAACAATAATTATACCGGCCATCGAAATCCGTATGCTCTATTTGCCATAAAAATTGAGACTGCGCACTGGCAGGCAGCAAAAAAAGAGCAATCGCCAGAAAAAAGTTTTTCATAGTAATCTCTTAATTGCCGCTGATAAGTAACTTGCCGGTCTGAATACGCTCATTGCATTTGGAAATAACATTATATATCCCCGATGAAAGCCCTCGAAGATCGAATGAGACTTCGCTCTCCTCGGAAAAAGATTGCATGCGTACTTCTCTGCCAAGCATATCGAATCTAGAAATAGTACCCGTCTGTGAATTTGTGCGGATATGCACTTCCTTCATAGCCGGATTCGGATAGAGGCTGATAAGGTTATTACCGATAATTTCGGGTTTTACCGACGATTTGATCGATATTCCTTTGAAAATAGGATGTACGCCTATATTGCCGCCTGAACCGAAGGCAGCAATGGGCCCGTTCTTTGTCCAGTTTAATCCGAAACAGTCCGTCACATTAAAATCTGCCGTATCTAATATGGAGATACCCTTGCTCCATGTTTCTCCTTTATCGGCGCTGATAAGTATCTGCGGAGTGTCAAAAGGAGCACAGGCAAGAACTGTGTCCCGGTCCAGTAATGTCATATCCTGGACGGAGGGGATCCATTGATGATTAACCGTATCAAGTGTGCTTTCGAAGACTTTTTTCCATGTTAATCCGCCATCATTCGTGCGTACAATTGCTCCGAGTCCTATATTAAACTCGCTAAGATAAAAATCCCCAAAGGCAATGATCGTATCCATTCCCTGAAAACGGCATGCGGGAAAATACCACCAGAACCAGTTGGTATCTATCGTCGAATCAATAATCAAATTGGAGCGCTGCGCAGTTTTCCAGTTATCCTTCGTAGTCCAGATTGGGCCTATACCATCAGTAAATACACTGAACTTCCCGCCTCCGAATGAATGGCATTGTGTAAAGGCCGATGGAGTTACAGGTTGTATCGCATTTTGCGAAATTGGATTCCAATGCTTTCCGCCGTCGAAGGTAGTATAGACCCGGTTGGAATCGCTGCACGTAAAAATGCCGGTCATCGGATCAGAAAAGTGAACGGATACTATATCGGCCGTCGTATTGACATTTTGTTTTTCCCAGGTTTCCCCGGCATCGAAGGTGCGCAATATTGCGCCAAATTTCCCGACAATTGTAACGTTGAGGCTATCTATTTGCTGTGCTTGTGTAAAAGCATTAAAAAGATTATGAGCCAGATCATACGCATAAGAAAAATGAGGATCCTGCATAACCCAGCTATTCCCTCCATCGTCACTGCGCCATACCATCATGGTTTCAGTCTCGTACAATCTGTCCTCCGAGACTCCTGCTGCAGTGCAATTATTGCCGGAGCATGTCAAAACTGCAAAAGGATTACCATATCTCCAATTTTCCGCCGGATTTACGACTTCCCATAAAAACTGCCCTTGCGCTCCTGAAGAAAGCATCAGGAGCGCGAGAAACGGCAGAAATATTTTAATGCTCGGAAAGCGCATTATGGTCTGTGTCCGCACATGGGGTGATAGCACTCCACCGGATTCGTCACATCGGTAGAGTAGCCGCCTGTAGGCAAGTCAGCGCAATTAATTGATGAGTACAAGCATAATGGCACAAAAAAAAATGACTTCGCACTGAAAGGTACATTGAATGGGCTTTTTTGATAATGTAACATATTGTTCATAGATATAACACAGTGAATTGATGATTGTTGCATGATTTGAGGCAATTGCGCATAACCGTTTTCTTTTCCTCTGACCTTTTAACCAGCCTATCTCGTCCCAACTTCTTAGCTCATACCGCCTGTCAAACCGATAAGAATTCCGAATAGACCTGTGAACTGCCACGTTCATAACTGCAATATACTACATTTTTTTCCAAAATCCAAGCGATTCCTCAATTTATTTTAAAATATTTTTTAAAGTGCTTTTTCTGAGAAATTTTGGTACTTTTTTTAATTTTTGCTAATATTTTTTAGTTCGT
>PLXB01000354.1 GCA_003151215.1 Ignavibacteriota bacterium | reverse complement strand
CAATACCGACAAACTTCAGTGAAATAGTAAAGAACATTCCAGAACCAATTGAATGGCGCAATATCTTTGTAAATGATTTCGAAGGAGTAGCATTCGCAATATATCCGATCCTTTTTTCTCTAAAGCGTAGTCTTTACGATTTTGGTGCGGAATTCGCCCTCATGAGCGGCAGCGGCTCGGCGTTGTTTGCAATATTTAAGACCCAGCGGATTGCAAACAACGCCCGTGAAAAATTATTAACCGATTATCCGGAAACATCAGTATTTATTTCGCAGTAAAGAGTTTTGTTCATTTATTTACTATCATCATGAAAAAATATCTCCTCACTCTCTCGCTGTTCTTCGCAATTCCACTCTTCGCACAGGAAGCAAAGCGCGAGTCGATTGCTTTAACCGTATATAATAATAATCTCGGAGTCGTCCGCGATGTCCGGCTTTTCGATATAGCCAAAGGAAATAGCGAAATCAAGCTGCTCGATGTTCCTTCGCAGATCGATGCAACAACAGTGAAGATCACAGCATCGAAGCATCCGAAGGATGTAGGGATTCTCGAACAGAATTTCGAATATGATCTGGTAAATCAAGAAAAGCTTCTCGAAAAATACGTCGATAAACAGATCTCGCTTACCGATGATAAAGGGAATAAGACGGATGGAATGCTGCTATCATCGGAGAGCGGGCAAATTACTCTTTCCTCTCCGGCAGGTATTTTGATGTTCCCAAATACTAATCAGTACCGCATCTCTGTCCCAAACTTGCCCGAAGGTCTTATCACAAGACCGACGCTGATTTGGAATGTCTCTTCGACTACTTCGCTCTCACAAGAACCGGTTGAAGTGCTTTACCAAACATCAGGGATTTCCTGGCATGCAGAATATATTGCCGCCCTTGCCGACGACGATAAATCACTCGATCTTACAGGGTGGGTAAGTATTGATAATAAATGCGGTGCAACATTCGAGAATGCGAAGTTGAAATTGGTTGCCGGACAGTTGAACAGGGCGACTCCTCCGAGACAAACATATAACCGAAAAGGAATGGCAAGCTTCGCAGGTGATGTACTTGCTCCGATGGAAGAACGCGGTTTATTCGAATATCACCTCTATGATTTGGGCAGATCAACGACAATAAAAAATAATGAGGTGAAACAACTTGCACTTTTGGAAGCTGATGGAGTTGCATCTGAAAAACACTATACGTACCGTGGTGCAAGGAATGCAGAAGTTACGATAGACTTCAAAAATTCGAAAGAAAATAATATGGGAATGCCATTACCGGAAGGCGTTATTCGTGTTATGAAAAAAGATAAGGACGGCTCGTTCGAGTTTGTCGGTGAAGACCGGATTCAACACACTCCACGCGATGAGAAGATAACACTAAAGGTCGGAGATGCCTTTGATCTAATTGGCGAACGCGTCGTGACGGATTCGAAAAGCTTGGGAGATCATTCTTCAAGGGAAACAATTCAAATTACTTTAAAGAACCGAAAAGATGAGGATGTCGTAATTGACGCTGATGAGAATGTCGGCTACAATTGGGAGATCACGAACAAGTCAATGGATTACGAAAAGAAGAACGCAAATGAAATTGTCTTCCATGTGCCGGTAAAAGCGAGAAGCGAGCAGAAGGTAGAGTACACAGTTCTGCGGACATGGTAAATAAATTGTTAGTGCTTAAATCTTAATCAAAAAATGAAGCACTATGAACTGGAATTACTTTCCAGATCAAACGACCAACCCAAATGCGGCATTTCCACATTCCATTTTAATTCGCTTTCGATTTTGGCTTTGAGCACTAAACGAGCACTATCTTCTCCATGCGTAAGGAATATTTTTTTCGGAGGTTTTGGCATTGTCTTCAGCCAATCCAATATTTCACCCTGATCAGCATGACCACTATAGGAATTCAATGTCCTGATGCGTGCATTGACAGCTATCTGCTGGCCATGAATATAAACATGTTTCGCACCTTCGACAAGCGCTCTGCCCAGTGTTTGTTCGGCCTGGAAGCCAGTAATTAATACTATCGTATCGGGTTTCGGAAGCCGATTAATGAGATGATGAACGACTCTGCCGCCCGTTGCCATACCGCTTGCACTGATGATGATAGCAGGACCATTAACGTTATTTAACTGTTTCGACTCCTCGGGCGAATGTGTAAATTTCAAGGATTGAAAACGGAGAGGATTTTTATTGGGATCATCCAACTCCTCTTTTGTGAGAGTGTGCTCCTCAGTAAATTTGTCATAAATATCAGTAACTCCCATCGCCATTGGACTATCGATATATGTCCTGAGCATCGGAATTTCTTTGTCGCGCATTAATGCATTCAGGCAATAGAGAAGCTCCTGGGAGCGGTCAACGGCAAAAGCCGGAATGATCAGCATACTTTTCGTCTTCACCGCTTCGAGCACGACATCGCGAAGTTCAACTTTCGGATCGATGGCTTTATGCAATCTGTCTCCGTAAGTCGATTCGCAAACGACGTAATCTGCCTGCGGCGCATTATCCTTAGGCTTTAGATAGATCGGAGTTCGCCTTCCGATATCGCCTGAGAATAATATGCTGAGCGGCTCTTTATCGTCGTATCTTTTTTCAATGCGTATCGAACATGAGCCGAGAATATGTCCTGCATTTAAATATTCAGCGGAAATATTATCCGGTAATATTTTTTTCTGATAGCGCTGGACCGGCTTAAAAAGAGAAATAGCTTGCTCAGCATCTTCAGAAGTATAGAGTGGAATTGCAGGTATATGCTTCGCCCATCCATGCTTATTAGCATTCACAGCATCTTCTTCCTGAAGTTTTGCAGAATCGCGAAGAACATATCCGGCAATTTCTATTGTCGCTTCGGTAGCAAATATATCACCATGGTAACCATCCTTCACAATGTGAGGTAAGTAGCCAACGTGATCGAGATGCGCATGAGTGATGAGCACATTGCCGATCGCACCGATAGGTATAGTAAGCGGCAATCGATTCATTTGGCTTAATTCAGGCGGACCTTGGAAAAGTCCGCAATCAAGGAGGAAGCCACGCGAAGTAGATGAATATATAAAATATTTCGAGCCGGTGACTTGTCCGGCAGCACCGAGGAAATGGATGTTAAGCATAAATTTATTTTTTGATTAGTGACTTTCTTTTTTTCGGTGCAGGTTTGTCTTCGATGATCTCTGTAGGAGCATCGGCCCAAAGGCGCTCCAGGTGATAAAAATCTCTTGCAGTCTCACTGAAAACATGGACGACAACATCAACAAAATCAACGATCACCCATTGCAGTGCATCCCAGCCTTCACTTTTCCAAGGTGTCACGCCGCTTTCGCGCATCTTCGCAAGAATATTTTCTGCGATTGCTTTTACCTGCATATCGCTTGAGCCTGAGACAATCACAAAATAATCCGTGAAAGACGTAATTTGTCGTACGTCCATAACTTTAATATCGGTAGCTTTTTTCTCGAGGGCAAATTGCGCCGCAGCAAGTGCGATAAGCTTATTTGTTTCCCCGACGGGTTTTGGAACAGGTCGTTTCCTTGGAACGGTTTTTTTCGGAGGAGCGGCTTTTTTACGTGTTGTTTTTTTCAGGATTGTTTTCTTTGCAAGTGCTTTTGCCATATTGTCTTATTTCATGGGGCTTGTGGTTAAATAATCTTTGCCGATAATTACTGCTGCATCGACGAATGCATTGGAATCCGGTTCGTGACTGATTCGTGCATTGCTGATCCCAAGTGCATACGCGACTTTCTGTGCAGCAATAGTATCAGAGACTTTATCAATAATAAATGTATGCTCGACATTTTTTTCTTTATAGTTCGTCATTTCCACCACGTCAAATTGTCGGGCTCTTAAAAAATCGGTGAATGTTCGAGCTGCATTT
>PLXB01000322.1 GCA_003151215.1 Ignavibacteriota bacterium | reverse complement strand
ACGCTCGAATGGTGGATGCGTGCCGTATCCGGAGAGCAGACTGTTTTCCGTTTTCTCAGGTCTGACTCTCTGACCGGGCTTACCATCACGGCAAATCCGTTCGGCCAGATCGCAATACAAAGATTTCCTCAAACCGCAGATACGGATATAGCAATACTTTCAAGCGGTACAGCGTGCGACGGAGCATNNAGCACGATAAATGCCGCCGGTTTTTTTCGGGACCTTTCGTTTTGTTCGATCGGCGCAGCAAAAACGCCCGGACATTTTGCCCTCGATGAGGTGGTATTTATTAAACGCGCATTTGCCGCGCCGGAAGAATTTGTACCCGATATTGCCGTTGCTGCGCGGGATACATTAAGCGATGTGCTGGCGCTTTTCCATTTCGAGGAATTTGGCAGCCTGGCGCGTTCGAGTGTCTCTGCATTTATTCCGGCAAAAGATTCTCTTTCTCACCCCGTCGCCGAACCGATCTATTTTTCACTCGATAGCGGCGCAGTACTTACCGAAACAAGTTCTCCCGTCCTTTTCGATCATGCCGTGCTTTCGGTCGAGCAATCTGCTCCGACAAAAGTGACCTTTAGCTGGAAGGCAACGAGCGAGATGAACTTGAAGCGCTATGAATTGCAAAGACGCATTGCAACATTCGGCGAATATGAAAAGATGCTTTCTGTCGACGCAAAAAGGCAGATACATCCGGATGCTCAAGAGAGGCCCGTCATTGCGCGGACAAGTTATTCTGCAGCGGAAAAACTCCCGCAGCTTTCACATGATATCGATCTTTACTATCGCCTTGCTCTTATTGGATCGGGTGATTCTGTCATGCATTATACCGAGCCGGTAAAATTAGAGTTCGGCGGAGCGCGCGATGTTTTTGTCGAACAGAATAAACCGAATCCCTTTAATCCGAAAACGACGATCAATTTCAGGCTGATCAGGAATTCGAATGTGCAGATCGCTGTCTATGATATTATCGGAAGGGAAGTGGCAATACTTCAGAACGGAAAACTTTCTGCCGGAAAACATTCGATCGATATTGACGCCTCCGATTGGCTGGGCGGAATTTATTTCTATAAGGTCAAAACGGCAAAAACCATTGTGACAGTGAAGATGGTGCTGGCAAAATGAAATATCTCATTTTATTATCGAACTTATCTTCTCCAAATATGTATTAACAGATATGAAAGCATCTCTCATTTTCATAATCATTCTTTTCTTTCAGGTGCCTTTGTCAAAAGCCCCACTAGCCACTGGGATTGTTTGCACAAAGGATGCGCTTCTGCCCCATCTATCATATTCTTTTTCTTACGACGGAATTACCTGCGGTCTTGGATTTGTGGATTCTACGAAAGCAAAACACACAAATCCTTCGCCAATGAGTGTACCAACAAATGATACATTGGATTATTCCGACTGCGCACAGAAAGCGTGGGCGACCTCTTTACTATCGCAGGGAGATGATAACCAAAAAACGTATGATTCGTCACGGTTTATAATCGATCATTGCTATCCATATAATAGACTTGAGGGTATTCGATTAGGCTCTTTCTTTGGTGAAGCGGGGGGAGCTTTGCAATATATAAGTAATGATCCCAACCGCTGGCCTCCGTTTCGTGACTGGCTGAAAAAAGTGTTATATTACAATTTGGATTCGAATTATTATTGCTCTGATGTCGACGCAATTTTAGCGACAATGCAATATTTTAATGCCGAAAGAGGCTACGATCGAAACGGGGCTTTAGCCATCGTAAAATTTCTTGCGGATTCGCATCGTTGTCCGGGAATGATTGACTCGAACACATGGTCAATAACGCGATCAGAACAATACACTGATTGGCGTGACAGTTCTCATTCCGGTCATATCAACCCATTGGATACGACACTTCCCTCGCTTGAAGGTCTTGATCTTCAGATTCTTCGCGGACCGCAATTTGCAGCGGTGAAGGACGCATTCACACCTTCGACTAAAACGAAGCTCGAATATTTTACAGTATCTGAAAATCCATTCAAAGAGGAAACCACTCTTCGCTTTGGATTGGCTGATGCCGAATATATGAAGATCGAAATATATGACTTGCTCGGGAATAAAGTTTATTCCGATTCAAAACTCTTCGGCGAAGGCGATGAAGAGTGGCGAATTGATGGCAAACTTTTTGAGCGAGGTACGTTATATGCCCGTTTGATGGCAATGAATGGGGAGATAAAAACGGTGAAACTGGTGCATGAGAAATAATTCGTAGGGGCACGCTGCGCGTGCCCCTTTCGGATTTACATATATTGTTCAAAGAGAGGGCACGCGCGGCGTGCCCCTACGAGAATGAATAATTATTCATCAAAGAAGCACCTATTTATCTTGTATAGGCACCTTGACAAATGAAGATAAATTTCGTATTTTTGCAGGATGAGAATAGAGCACTATCAGAATTTGAGAAGAGTCCGCTGCTGCGGACTCTTCGGTTTTAAAGAGGAGATTTGCGCGTACGAAATGTTATGTTGTTGGATTATANNTAAAGGACTTACAGAGGCTTCAGCGAGGAATCGGCGAAAGCGAAACGCTGAAATGGTGAAGAGCGCTCACCACATCCCACTTTGTTTTTACGGGAAGTATTTCAGGTAATAATTGTTTAATAGCGCCCGAAACAAGCTGAGAGCATAAACTTTAAAACTTAAAACCGGGAATCGGCGCGGTTTTATTAATTATTTCATTATATCATGGCAAAAAAGACAGAGAAGAAGCCCCTGAAGAAATTTCATACACGATTTACCGACGAAGATCCATCCGTATATAAAGAGCCTGCTCCGTTAGATGCAAAAATATTCGGNNAAAATCCTCTCGAATCGATGATGGAGCGTTTTGATAAAGCCGCCGAGATCCTCCAGCTTGAAAAAGGAATCTATCTGTATCTGAAGACTCCCGTTAAATGCGTTATCGTCTCAGTGCCTGTAACAATGGATGATGGCAGGCTTGAGATCTTCGAAGGGTATCGCGTCATCCATAATGATATTTTAGGACCTTCGAAAGGCGGCATTCGCTACGATTCGCGCGTGAATCTCGATGAAGTCAAAGCGCTTGCAGCATGGATGACCTGGAAATGCGCCGTGATCGATATTCCGTTCGGCGGAGCAAAAGGCGGCGTCATTTGCGATCCCAAGAACATGTC
>PLXB01000209.1 GCA_003151215.1 Ignavibacteriota bacterium | reverse complement strand
CGCGTCTCGCACCTCTATCATGCGCATCCGCCGACCGGTTGGACACGCATCGAAGGACCGCTTCGCCCTCACGCTTTTTATCTAAAAAATATCGAGCCGACGGATATGAAAGATCCGAACGGCTTGCCGACTGCGATCCTCTATAACGACGATCTCATCATGCTCATTTCGCGCCGCTCGGAGCCGCATCCGGCGTATTTGCGTAATGCCGATGGAGACCTGCTTTATTTCATACATAAAGGCGAAGGCAAATTTGAAACGGATTTCGGCGTGCTTGATTTCGAGCCGGGAGATTATATTGTCATCCCTCGTGCTACGACGTACCGCATGATTCCGAAGACGAAAGATAATTTTTTCGTCCTCGTCGAAGCCCACTCGGAAATACTTCCGCCGACTCCTGAGCAGAAGGGTCTTATGGGAATGCATGCCTTATATGACATGGGCGCTGTAACGATTCCTGAATTTACCGAATATAAATCAGCAGGAGAGAACGGAAAAGAATACGAAATTCGCGTCAAGCGGCTTGGCGAATGGACTTCGATCTTCTATCCATATAATCCCATTGATATCGTCGGCTGGCGCGGCGATCTGACATGCTTCAAGATCAATATGCGTGATATTCGTCCGGTGATGTCGCCTCGTGTACATCTTCCACCGCCCGTGCATACGACATTTCTTGCAAAGAATTTTGTCATCTGTTCTTTCCTTCCGCGTCCGCTCGAAGAGGATAAGGATACATTGAAAGTACCGTTCTATCATCGCAATAGCGACTACGATGAAGTCCTTTTTTATCATGACGGCGATTTCTTCAGCCGCGATAATATTGAGGCGGCAATGCTCACGCTTCATCCGCAAGGTATTCATCATGGACCGCATCCGAAAGCGTTGCGTAATCAGGATAAACTCACTCGCACCAACGAATGTGCGATGATGCTCGATGCCCATAGCCCTCTGAAGATCGCTCCCGCTGCCGAAGCCGTGGAGTGGAAAGAGTATTGGGCGAGCTGGCAGGAGAAGGGGCCGGTAGTCAGTACCAAGTAGCCAGGAAATCATCCGTGAAAATCCGCCTAATCCCTGTCATCCGTGTGCTATTCCTATTATTTTTAATGGGAGCTGCTTTCCCATGCTTTGCTCAAAACCCGATCATCGTTAATATCTATCCCGAAATAGATACTCATGCGATCAGCCCTTTCATCTATGGCTCGAACGGGCAATCCGATGACAGGGATGAAAACATCACTGCGAGAAGGATCGGCGGCAACAGGCTTACCGGATATAATTGGGAAAACAATGCTTCCAATGCCGGCACAGATTATATCAATCATAGCGACGATTACCTGACATATATTGCCGGCATCACCGGAGCGGATGCACTGAAACCCGGCATTGTGATCACTGCCTTTCACGACACCTCTCTTGCGATGAATTGCTATTCGCTTGTGACATTGCAAGCGGCAGGATATGTTGCGGCTGATTTTAACGGCACTGTTGCTCAATCGGAAACTGCCCCTTCGCCGAGATGGAAAGAAGTGAAATTTGCTAAAGGCAGTCCGTTCGCTCTTTTCCCCGATACAACCGATAATTTTGTTTATATGGATGAGGAAGTAAATTTTCTCGTCACTAAATACGATCATGGACAAATACCTCATGGCATCCGTGGTTATGAAATAGATAATGAACCCGGGCTTTGGTCTTCGACCCATCCGCGCATTCATCCGAATCAACCGACAGTTGCAGAATATATTTCGAAATCGTCGGCTCTTTCAAAAGCTGTGAAGGCAGTTGATCCATCTGCAGAAATATTCGGCGGCGTGATGTATGGATATAATGAGTATTTGACTTTTCAGAATGCTCCGGATTGGAATTCCTATAAGTCATTCGGAACATATATCAATGCCTATCTTTCGAGCATGAAAGATTCCTCGGATAATTTCGGAAAGCGTTTGCTCGATGTTCTCGATCTTCATTGGTATCCCGAAGCGCAGGGAAAAGATAAGACCGGGCAGCTTTTGCGCATTACGCAGATCATGAATGCCGATTCAGGCGTCGCTGCAGCCCGCGAACAGGCGCCGCGTTCCCTTTGGGATTCGAGCTATACGGAAAATAGCTGGATCGGGCAGTATTACTCTCCGGTTGCATTGCTGCCTTGGCTTCAAGCATCAATTGAGAAATATAATCCCGGCACAAAGCTTGCATTCACCGAGATCAATTACGGCGGCGATTCATCGATCTCCGGAGCAATTGCGATGTCTGATGTATTTGGACTTTTCGGAGAATACAATGTTTATTTTTCGAGTTATTGGGGACCGCTTGAAAGTTACGTTGCGTCTGCATATAAAATATACCGCAACTACGACGGAGCAAAATCAACATTCGGAGATATTTCCTGCAAAGCAACAAGTAATGATCCTGCAGCAGCATCAGTCTATGCTTCTCTTGATACCCGTGACAGCACGAAGCTGCATGTCATTGTCATAGACAAGCAATTCACCGAGCATTCCGATCTGAATATTACGATCAATTCCCAGAAGGAGTTTTCGTCCTATTCGCTTTATAGAATTTCTCCCGATAGTGCCGGAATCTACACGTCGAACGCATCAGAGAGCATTTCGGGAAATAATACGATCTTTCAGGCAAAACCGCAGAGCATCTATCATTTTATATTTACATTAAAAGTGAAGGAAGCTGTTGGCGTGGAACCGGTCGCTCCAAGAGAATTATGGTGCACCAATGATCCTTTGAATCATACTTCTCTTATTCATTATGATGTTCCTCGCTTATCTTCTCTGCAAATCACCGATATGCAAGGAAGAATCGTATCGAAATACGAGAACATACAAGGCGCAGGTACGATCGAATGGAGCGGAGCAAGCGGAGTGTATGAAGTATTACTCAATGACGGTGAGAATATGCTAAGTGAAAAAATACTGATCGTAAAATAGCGAATGAACTTACGATCCCAAACCGTTTTCATCACGGGAGCATCAAGCGGCATTGGTCGCGCTGCGGCAATTGCATTTGCAAAAGAAGGCTGCGACCTTCTTTTGTGTGCTCGCAGGTTGAAACGCCTCGAAGAATTGAAATCGGAAATTCATTCGAAAAATCCTGATATTGATATTCATATCTTCGAACTTGATGTTCGCGATCAGAAAGCTGTTCATCTCGCTCTTACAATACTTCCGGAAGAGTGGCGGATGATAGATATTCTTCTCAATAATGCAGGGCTTTCCCGCGGACTGGATAAATTGCAGGATGGACTCTTGCAGGATTGGGAAGAGATGATCGATACGAATGTCAAAGGCTTGCTCTCTATCACTCGCGAGATCGTCCCAGGCATGATCATTCGCGGTAAGGGGCATATCATCAATATCGGCTCGATCGCCGGACATGAAGTATATCCGAAAGGCAATGTGTATTGCGCTTCGAAATTTGCCGTCGATGCCATCACCAAAGGCTTGCGCATGGATCTGGTCGATACGCCGCTGCGTGTCACGACGATCGATCCCGGCTTAGTTGAAACGGAGTTCTCTAAAGTCCGCTTTCATGGTGACGAAGAAAAGGCAGCACAGGTATATAAAACCATTAAAGCCTTATCGCCTGAGGATATTGCCGATGCAATAGTCTGGAGCGCCTCGCGCCCTGATCACGTGCAGATCGCCGAGATCATTATTTTCCCGACGGCGCAAGCAAGCGCTGCAGTGGTACATAGAGTTAATTAAGATAGTCATAGTATAAATGGTGTTCATAGTCGTAATGGATATAGTGGTTCAATAGTGGCAAAGCTTAATCCCTATTGGTAAATGATCACTTCCAATGAAGCGATCAAAATCCAAACGAAAATAAGCAAAAAATCTTTAAGTTCTTACCTCGTAATTTTTCCTGAAACGTCTGATCCCTGGCGGGATCTAAAAGAGAAGCGCAGAAACGAGAGGCCGGTTAAACTTCTGAATACAAATATACGAAATTAAAGGGGTTTTGTCAAGGTGCCCATCGAGGATTTATTTGTGAATTGCGCAAAACATAGGTGCCTATCGCCAGATATTTTTTTTGCTAAAATGACGAACATAGGTGCCTTTCGGAAAATCTTAGTCAACGCAATAACGACAAACAACCGATAATAATGGCGAAATTGATTTGGACGTCGCCGGCGGGTCCGCCGGTCTTGGAGATGTATTTTACGCAGAAATTTTGTAAATGTTTCGAAGTGTTTAGAATGAAATAGAGTAGGCACCTATTAAGTTATTGAAAAATAAGGGCAAAAAAAATGATTTCTTTAGGTATTAACCATGCTATTACACCAGAACTTTTTTATTTCAGCTTTCGTAACTTCTTTGTGCCTCATGCCTTCAGGAATCCCAACTCAGTGATGCTTAAGGTAATCTCCGGAAACTAATATTATCTACCGAAAGTGGATTGCCGTGTGCACTCGGGCCTCCGTTTTTTGCACCTCCTGAAAGAACAACCGTTACGGTATCGGTCGGAAGAAGGGTCAGTGTATCAAGAATAGTCTCCTGTTGCCAGGTTAAGCTATCAACTGCGTTCTGTTTTGCAATTACCGAAGTACCTCCGTTTGACTTAATAATGGCAATCCAACTTGGAGGAAAGGTCGCCGGATCAAGTACATATTTATACTTCAGCCATACTGAGAGATTGTAGATGCCGCTCTTGAGGTTGGTAAAACTTTGGGTGAGCTGATTGAACTGGTTTAAAAAATCGGAAGTGTGCAGCCTGAACGAATATGTGCCGCCTCCGGAAGGTACATCCGTATCAAAGTAGCGGCCGGGATTCGTGAATAACGCCGTATCCCCATCCTCGGCATTATGAAAGGTCCAATTGCCGACAAAAGGCTGTCCGTTTTTTTCGAACATGGAATGCTGAATCAGATAGGTGCTATCGGCTGGCGTGATATTTGAACTTGGTTCGGTGCTTTTACTGCAGGAAGAAAGCACGTATAAAGAAAGAACTAAAGACAGATAAAAATTCGCTCGTCGCATAATAGATTTTTTTTCTTTTACTTTTTCCCAAATGTGATGTCGTTGAACCACAGGGCATTTCCATGAGTGGAAGAATCGCCAACTCCTCCGGCAAGCATGATGGTAACAGAATCGGTTCGTAAGAGCCAGAGCGTATCATCGAGGGTAACCATGTGCCATCCGGTGCTATCACCGCTTGAGACAGTTACCGTCGATAAAACACCCGATCTGTTTTTAATAATGGAGACCTGTCCTAAGGGGTTGATCCCCGCAAGCAGATATTTCATTTTCGTCCAGGCCGATAGCTCATAGATCCCGCTCGTAAGACCAGAAAACGTTTCGGTCACACTATTGATCGGGCTCGGAAGATCGGCTTTATGAAGTTTCAGAGACCACGTTCCTCCCGTTGGCGGCGCGACCATCTCGTAAATCGGTAATTCAGCCGGGTCTGACGGATGGAACGCCCATCCGCCCAAATAGGGATTCCCACCCTTCTCGAAAAAAAAGTGGTTCGGAAAGGCAGTCGAATCGCTCACCATAGGCGATGCCGGATTACTGCTTTTGCTGCATGAACATAAGAAAAATGCAGATAGACTAACGGCAAGAAAAAATTTCATCATCGGCTGAAAAAGAAAAACGCAAGCGTTAAGTTCCGAAAGACAAAAGCTTTCATGCCTTCAAGAATCCCAATGCCGCTTCAAAATCTTTGAAGTTCACGGGTGCAAAATCCCCGCTCTCATTTCGTTTTTGCAAGGCTTTGCGAACCACCAAGCGCCTTGATATAAATAACTTTTACATCTTCCTCGCTTTTTGCTTGCTTTAGTTTTTCGAACAGGGTCATTAATTTGAGGGTGTGAATTACGTCGGATGTGAACAAGCAATCCTGTCCATAAAATTCTAAAACCCTTAAAATTAAGGTTCAGACAGTTTATTCCCCAATGATCTTCGCCAGCTCCTTATGCGAGATAGTGAGGGCTACTTCATGATCGATGATGCCGAGTTCTAAGAGGCGTTTGATGGCGATTTCTTTAGTTTTCTGTGTGATCTCCTGAACGGAATCGGTTTTGAAAATATATTTCAACCACTTAATGCCTTTAGCAAGATGAGTGCGCTCATCGGCATTGACGTAATCGAAGAGCTTGCCGTTAAGCTCATCGCCCTTCGAATATGCTTCGCGCGAATGGCGCATCACTTCCTGCACGATATTCGCCTCGCCGAAAAGAT
>PLXB01000324.1 GCA_003151215.1 Ignavibacteriota bacterium | reverse complement strand
TGTTGTGGTGAGTATACTTCTACAGATGCTCTTCTTTCACCGATGCTTATCTCAAAGTCTGCAACCCTGTCAGTTATTATGCCTGAGGCTGAAAAATCCAGCGGACGGACGCTAAGCCCTCTCCTTATAAATTCCTTCATGAGGAAAACACCGTCCATCATGCTCCAAAAATTGTTGAGCGAGGAGGTAAGCAATTTACCCGGTTCAATCCAATTACTTCGAACAGCTTCATCTATCGCATCGAATATCACTTTCTTCCCCTCATCTTCATACCACATTAGGAGTTCTGCAAGTACTGAAGTGCTTTTCAATCGACATGACGCACTACTTGGCTGTAGTTCACGGAGGCCGTGCAGGATTACGCTTAACGCAGGGTATCGCGCAGCGTACATTTCGATAACATCTTCCCGAACGAGATAAAACATACCTTGTATAGAACAATGTTTATTCGGAAAAGACTTGCATTAGAGCCAAGGAAACGCGAAAAATTCACTTCTATGTTGTTCAAATTTCAAATTATTACCTACCACGATTATCATATACTCATGGGCAGAACATTGCATTACGAAGTAATAAACCACCACTTCATTCCCACCGATGAACAGCAACTCACTATCTACACGCTTACAGAAAAGTATTGCAAGGAATTTGAATGGACGTGCGAAACTCCCGACTTCGATTATTACCGGTGCTATCCTAACCGGGACTATCTCGATACTAAAGGTTTGAAAGGTGGTGAATCTGCGTGGGAGTATATTAACAAATCAATTCGCAATAAAATATCCTCCGGCGTGAACTTGGTCGATGCGATACGAAAGACGGAAACAGAAGGCATTATCCGGTTCATGCGAAGAGATTCACGATTCTATGGATTCACGAAAGTCGGCGGCAACGAACTCAATGCCCATGCTCTTATCAGATTTATTGTTGAATGTTCTCATATATTACGCGGACAGGTGATCGGGCTTTATGATGAAGGCGATGCTCTCTATGCGCCGCTTCATATTACCGAGGGTATGGCAATGCCCAATATAAACCACATAATCGGTAATCTCGATCATTGGAAAAACAATGCTCCTCTGCGTGACGGAGGACCGTTCGACATCACGGCGAAAGAAAATTATTACAAGCAGGTCGTAAAACGTCATTGGGAATTTGGAGATTTAAACCAGTTCATCCGCCCGATCAATGCAGCAGGATATTTGGCTGAGCGGAATGAAGCCAAGACTACCATCATTGAAGATGCCGATACTGCGAAGTTATTAGAATTCGCCAAGGCATTTCTCGTGAATGAAAAAAGCGAGTCCGGCAAGTATTACTATGATATAAAGTCTTTTCCAAACATTACAACCAATGCGCGCTGACGACAGAAAACTCTTGGAAGCTGAAGGCTTTGTAAAGGTGACGAAGTCAGGATGTCTCTATATACTCGATCTGCCGGACAATGACAGAGCCATTATCATCTTTGAACATCCGAAGCGCATCAGACCTGAAGATCCGATCGAGCTATCCATATATGAAATGGTTGAGCAAGAGGACTTCCAAACGGTGACGCAAGCCCTTGAGCACCTACAAAAGAAATATACTACCTTGATGCCGGAGCAGTTATCCGAGTTATAGGTCTTCATATCCATTGTCCTACGGAATATACAATCGAATATTTCAGAACCGATTAAATTAATTTTCCCGGTGGTCACGGAAGGTATCTCGCTTGGCTTCCTTTAATTTCGTGGGTACCTGAGGCTACTTTCGGATGGGTCAATGCGAAGGAAGGGCAAGGAAAGCCTATTTTCCGAAGATGGACTGCCGCTGAGATAAACTTATGTTTGGAAGGTTCATGGCAAACTCTCTATTCATCGCGGCGGCATATTGCACTACGGTATCTGTTGGCCGTTGGATGTAACGTAATAATTGATAATCTTTCACTACGATGACATCCTGCACTTTAGCCGGAATGTTGTCATACTGCTCTATCAATTCAGGCATCAGATCAAAGGCAAGCAAGATTTCAGCATCAATAGGATTACGGATTGTTAAGATCACCGAAGGGTCTTTTATTACATGATTAAGATTCCGACGCTCAAGCATTACTGTTGTTTGTTGTAATCAAGCCACTTTGCAAAGTCATCGGCGCTATTATAAACAGTTACATTTATCACAATATCTTTGTCAGCGATTCTTGAAATTTGCAAAATCTCAGCACCGCGTTTCATATGTGGAGGTTTGTTTGTCTTGAATCCAATATCGCAATAATGAGCTTTATAGAGTTGTACTCCATCATGAATCTCGGTTTTCTCAAGATTGCGAGTGCGCATCATCTTGTAAAACTTTCTCACTAATCGCTCTGCTTCACGTGTTTCCATTGCAATTACCTGATCGTTGTGTGAAAGATGTAGAGTTTGCCTTTGTCATTCATATATTCAGCACTTGATGTATCACTTAAATCAAGCTGCTTTGAATTCACATTCTGATAGACGTTGCTTTCAGTTACAAATCTCATAATCTCACCTTTTGATAGAAACGCATCTGTTCTCGCGCCGAATGTTCTATGAATCTGACTTGCTTTCATCGGGCAAAATTGCAATAGCCAGATTCGTTGCTTGTTCATTTCACTTTCAATTCAATTTCTTCCGGATCGTGAGAAATGACGTATCGGCCCTTATGCTTATGATCCTCGACTACAGTTGGTGTTGCATTGTCCCATTCATCGGTGCTGCGATTCCAAACTTCAATCGCAATCTTTGCTTTCTGCGGTAGTTTTTGCAGTTCAGTCACTAAATCAATGATTTTCTTGTAACGTGAATTTGCCATTCTGAAACGTGATAGCATAATTGCATTGTCGGAAAAAAAAACGTAGAGAAATATGCCCTTAGTTTCTTATATACCAATAGCTTAACAGAGTAGTTGAAAGACCAATATTAAGAGGCGAAAAAGTAGGAAAATGCGGAGAAGCCGAAAGAACCCGTCCGGAGCGGTCTCTAATACCCATGAAATTGAGAACGGGGATCACTCATTGAGTTTATAGCCGTTTTGAGTAACGAGCAGACTCAGAGGTACCTTCAAGGCTTTGGCTACCCTCTCTAAGTTCACAACAGTGATGGACTTTTGACCCCTCTCCACATCACCCAAAAAGGTCTTGCTCATTTTAGTTAATATGCCAAGATCCTCCTGAGTCCATCCACGTTTCTCGCGCAGAAATCTAATATTATCGCCGACAATTTGCTTTACATTCATGGTATGCAAAGTAGCAAATACGGCACAGTTTTCAAGTCCTGATGTGAGGGTTAAATCCTCAATTGAGGGTTGAAATTCGTCGTATATTTGCTTACCCTCATAAGAGGGTCAAAGTATTATTCTGCTTGCGAATTGCTGGAGTACGTTACATACGCTTGTGATATCGGCTCAACGAGACGAGGTAATTTCGCATGGGTAAAACTTTCGGATGTTGGTCACGTGCTAATTGCACAGCAAGGAGGAGCACAATGTATCGAACAATTGCGAAATTCACTGGTCGTAGACATTCTCAATAACGAGCGAATATCCTTTGGAATCGAAGCACCTCTGTTTATTCCAATTCCCAAATTTGCCAATCATCTCAGTCGAGGCAGAATTGCAGAGGAAAACAGATCCTGCTTTGCTCAGGCTGGTGCTTATGTTGCGATACTTGCTTTACATCAAATGTGCTGGCTATTCAAAAATATTCATGATCAAATGCTTCAGCATCATTATGATCTGCGATTTACTTTTGATATTAATGAATGGAGAGATGCAGGCAATAATTTTCTTATCTGGGAAGCATTGGTCTNNCAGCAGCAAACGATGTAAACGGACATATTGCCGATGCTCATACTGCCGCAAAACTATTCCGACAATATGAGAGGGATGAACTGGAAGAGAATAATAATGTAATGCTCAATCCGGATGATATTTCTTTGTCTCTGATAGAGGTTGCATTGCTTCATTCAGGAGCAATACAAAACATGGCACAAATAAGGAATGTGGATATTATCGTTTTGAAAGCAGATCAACCGATTCCAATACCGCAAGATGTTTTGGGAATTGGTATGCATCCAGTTTGATAGTTCGCAAGGATATCTGCGGGTATCTGGAATGTCAAAATATATCAAGGATGTTTTTATGGAAAGTATGATACAATTCATTCAAGTACTCTGGAGATCTGAAAAAAGTGTTTTGCAATATTCTATTGATTCTTTTGAAATATATCCAGGCCAGGCCAAACAATGCAAATGATTGATCAGGAAGCATATAGAGAAAAGTATGGCACTTTGGAGAAGATCTTCAAAGATCCTTACGATGTGAAAACAGTAAAATGGATCGCAATAATCGGAATACCGACCCTTATTATTGAGGTATATTCGATCATTCTGCTTTTGGGAACGCATGACCATCCATTTGAAGAATTAATGAATAGCGGGAGGACATATTTTAGAATGGGAGCATTGGCGTTCGGCTTTTGGTCTTGTCTATTTTTGTGGAGGATGAGAAAGAATCGCCGAAAGTATGGAGAGGGCATTGGTGTCTTGGATACGGAATTAAGCAATTATGGCGAAGCTAAGGAATTAAGATCAAGGATTAATAGAGAGTTGACATCACCGAAAGCGATTCTTATGGACAGATACGCGATCACAGAAAACTGGCTGATCTCATTTGCTTACATCGGCTATCCGGCAAAAGTTGTACCATTGAATAAAATTAGATATGTTGGAAAATTCCTTCATGATTCTTCTCCGTGCCTGATATTTTTTGATGAGGAAATTAATGAACTTACAATGGTGAGTATGAAAGAAAACTTACTTGAAGAACTCGCAGTACGACTGCAAAGGATAGTACCGCAGATGGAATTCTATGGTCATTACCTGTTCGCTTATAATGCGAAAGCGGCGAAATTTCACATCAAGGATGCAAAATTACATCCGGCAGGAACGGAGGCACAAAAGAGCGCTCGATAAGGTACATTGGGATTGAAATCACGCTATACAGTAGAGAGAATTCGACGGAAATGAGGTAGGCTTCCGGGAAAAAAGTTAATAATTCTTCGCTAGCAATGATCCTTCAAGCTGCATGGTCAACGATACATCTGTCTATTAATTAAAATTAAACGAGGTACTTTACGAATTTCTTCGCGTACTTAGTTTCTAAGAACTATAGGATGAACCTCATGATTTATTTGACTTGCTTTAACAGTTCGCGGAGTTTCTCTTTGCAGTAGAAGGCATTAATGTACGATGTAAGAAAGGTTTTTGTATATTTGTTATGATATAAAGATCTGACTTCTTCATATATTAAACCATAACCACCATGTCAAAAAAACCGATTGTATTTGTTCACGGCTTATGGATGCATGCTAATACGTGGGAGCCTTGGATGCTGTTCTTTTCTGAAAATGGTTATCAGTCTATCAACCCTCCCTGGCCGGGTGACTCAGCAACGGTTGCGGCTTCGCGTGCAAACCCTAAATCAATAGCGAATCGCGGCGTTAGAGAAGTAGCCGATAGCTATGCAAAAGTAATTGCGACTCTGCCGGAACCACCAATCCTCATCGGTCATTCTTTCGGCGGGTTGATCGTACAGAATCTTCTGGGTCGCGGCATTGTGTCTGCGGCTATTGCAATTGATCCTGCCCCAATCAAAGGCGTTTGGCAACTTCCGTTCTCTTCATTAAAGGCGTCGCTGCCGGTGCTTGGTAATCCGTTTAATCTGAAAAAAGCCATATCCTTGACTTTCAAAGAATTTCAGTATGGTTTTGCAAATGCGGTTCCGGAAGCCGAGGCAAAAGAACTCTATGAACGCGCCGCTATTCCTGCTCCGGGTCGTCCTTTGTTTCAGGCAGCGACGGCAACGTTAAACCCATTCTCACAAACAAAGGTGAATACAAAGAATGCTACTCGGGGACCTCTTCTGATTACTGCCGGCGAAAGCGATCACATCGCACCGCCTGTCCTTGGAAAGTCCACATTAAAGCGATACCGTCATTCACCAGCGATTACCGAATTCAAGTCTTTTCCTAATCGTGGCCACTCACTTGCCTTAGATCATGGTTGGAGGGAAGTTGCAGAATATTCGTTAGCTTGGCTCAATAAGTATGGGCTATGAATTTGCAAAAAACTCGGATGATCCGCCGAGGCGTGCGCAACGGGAGAAAAAGAGAAGCGGGCAGGAGGGGATGGTTTAGAAATCATGCCCATATGATAAATTAACCTGAAAAACATCAGTTTTTGCGATCCAGCTTCATTGAGATGCAAGAAATGAGGGGGCTCTGAGCCATCCAATTCTGTTTCTTTTTGATTACGTCTAGGGAACACAGTAACAAATAGAATTTATCTTTATCGATGAACGACAACAATACCAAACGACTTTCTCGCTTAACAGCAATTTTAACTCAATTGCAAACGAAACGAGTATTGTCCTCAACAAAGTTGGCTGAAAAATTTGGCGTAAGTATTAGAACGATTTATCGGGACATAAGAGCATTAGAACAAGCAGGTGTCCCTATTTTGACAGAGGACGGAAAAGGTTATTCGCTGATGGAAGGTTACAGAATTCCACCCATTATGTTTACCGAAAACGAGGCAAATGCTTTAATCACAGCTGAACAATTGGTGCTGAAAAATAGAGATAGTTCTCTAATAAAAGAATATAAAGAAGCGATAAATAAAATAAAAGCTGTTTTGTTGTATTCAACAAAAGAAAAAGTAGATTTACTTTCTAAAAGAATTGCTGTTAGCAATTCCATACCAAACACAAGCACGAGTAATTCTTTAACATTAATTCAAAACGCTTTAACCGATTTTAAATCCTTAACAATTACTTATCAATCAGCACACAAGATGGAAAAAACAGAACGAAACATAGAGCCATTTGCATTGTATTATGATCTACAAGAGAATTGGACACTTATTGCGTATTGCAGATTAAGGAAGGATTACAGAATGTTTCGTTTGAGTAGAATTTCAAAAATCGAACCCCTTGATTTAAAGTTTACGCCACACAAACTTACCTTAAAAGAGTATTTAGACATTAAAGAAAAAAACTTTAGCAACCCCTGACATACCCTTGTCATTGCGCCATAGTATTTTTGTGGCATAAAATAATTCTCAAACAATTTAAGCAAGAAAAGCAGATGAAAAACATGAATGTAGTATCAATAAGAATTATCACCGATGACATCAAGCGTTTAGTGCAATTTTTTGAAAGAGTAACTGGTATAACAGCTAAGTGGTCAACGGACGACTTTGCCGAAATAGTTACCAACTCTTTCACCTTGGCCGTTGGAAGCACACGAACATTAGCGTTCTTTGGAGATGGAGTTGCACAACCGGCAGCCAATAAAAGCGTTATAATAGAATTCCTTGTTGAGAATGTGGATAGCGATTACGAGAGAATTAAAAGTGTAACCACTAACATCGTTCAAAAGCCAACAACGATGCCTTGGGGAAATCGTTCATTACTATTTCGTGATCCAGACGGCAATTTAATTAACTTCTTTACTCCAGTCAGTCCTGAAGCTATTAAGAAATTCGCTCACTAAAAGACTTGTTCAAAACACGAAACAAACAATCCGTACATACTAACTCGTATTGAGGCACATGGCGATGATATATTTGATTTATTTGCTCCCCGGGATACATCATACAAAAAAGCCGATCCGATTGCTTCACAACCTACAACCTCAGAACAGATAACGGTGTCTGTGATGCCGAACCCTTTCCACACTGCGGCAAAAGTCAGTATTGATGAACCAAAAGATATTCCTTTGAACTTGACTCTTTTCGATGAGTTAGGACGGAAAGTAACGGAATTGGCGAATGGCTCAGGAATGCAATCTCATTCAGAATTCATGATTTCCTCGCAAACGCTTTCTACAGGATTCTATTATTTGAGAGTTCAGAGCGGNNAACAGCCTATTAAGAAATATGAAGCCGGAATGCAACACCCAACCATTCCGGCTTTTGCTTCTTATACCCTTCGGCGATCTTTAGAACTTCATCCAGCTTCTCTCAGTTATCTTTTATTATGTCAGACCCACGCCCCAGAGCAGCCAAGATCATCCTTGAAGAACTCAGAGAGTACCCTGAACTCCAAATCACAGAAGCCGACCTCTGGTGGACCGAAGACGATAAAATTATATATCCGATAGGAGACAACAATTTTGTTAAGGGGCTACTCTCTTTGCTTGCCCCCGTTATACCGTTTACCACAAAATTGTATCATTATATTCCTCTGGAACACGGAATGTTTGCCCTTTGGAACAAGTGCATACGTATGTATTTCTTGGAAAAGTATTTTGCTGAAGACCCCGATGAATATTCGGGGCTACTTGATGGTCTCAACATTCCAGAAGAAGTAACTTTCGGTGGCGAGAAGTATTCACGCAGCACTGAAGAAGTACGAAGGAACAGCTATATTTTTTCCACGACCGATTCATCAGACAATGAGTTTTTGTGGAGTAAAAGTACAGAAGGCGCAGCACAAATATGCTTAGAAGTTCAGATTGAACCGTTGCCCGATTCTCATCTGCCTGAGATATTGCGCGATCTAAGCTTTTTTGAGCTTCGAAAAGTAAATTATGAGCGCCGAATCGAATGCTTGAACAGAATTTATGATAGGATTCAAAGGGCGTTGGGATATAAATTTGTATTTTCAGGGATTATCCACTTAGCGTTGCACACTAAAGGCGAGGAGTTTATTCCTGAAAGAGAGCATAGATTTGGTGTGAATGACTATTATCTTCAGAATTTAGGGAGATCACTTTCGACACCAGAACTTGCTGCGTTCGGGGCAGGCCCTTCAAGCGATCAACCTGGGTTGGTACATGTTTCTTTTCCTTTGATCGGACTAGAGGAAGATCGTCATGAATATCCAGACGATGATATCAGAACCCATTTGAAGAAAAGGTATCTTTTTACCTTCCGGCTTTCAAAGATTATCGTGGATGAGAATATTTCACGAGAAGAACTTGCCAAATTGCGAGCCTATGCCGAAAGATTTGATCCGTCTGTTCCGATTGAAAAACGCAAATAAAGTGAGCTCGATGGAGTCGTTACGACCGCCTTATATTTTTTCCTATGTTGTTGATCACGACTATGGATATACCCCGAATCCATACGGAGATGTACTTGCAATCGTTGGCTGCAAATATAAACACGGCCCGAATGGCAGGAATAACATACAAGAACTTGCAGAATTGAATGACTGGGTCATCGGTACTGGCGGACTAAGTGCAGAAAGCTGTGGAAATGGAAAACTGCTCTATGCTATGCGTGTTACTAAAATATTAAAATTCAATGATTATTGGACTTCTGAAGAGTTGGCTGTCAAGCGAAGCATTCATCGAGGTCACACCAATCGTTGGCCAACCGAATGGTATAACAAGAATATCCAAGTATTGCTATCAACGGAATTTGTTTACTTCGGGAAACAGGCAATAAATATTCCATCGGCATTACTTGCGATCCAGAAGAAGGGTCAAGGCTTCAAACGGATAGGAGCAAATTTATATGATAGTACAATAGATTGGTTGGAGGAATTGATTCTTACGGGAGGTGGAATGAGAGGTGACCCTTGTGTTGCATTGCCACCCGACACGTCTGAACTATTTCAACTATAACTTTCTTACATATATTTTATATGCCAATTCGCAAAACGTCGAGGTTTTTAACAGCTGATAAAGACGCTGTTATTGTAGAAATTCATCGCGTTGCTGGTTTAACTGACTCGATACTCACACGAGAATTCTTATTTAAGAACAGTGAGATCACACGCCAAGTGCTTAAAAAATTATTTGGCAGTTTTGAAAAAGCAATAGAAGCCGCAGGTTTGCCGACATATCGAGTTTCGACAGACAAATATAGTAGAGAAGATATTTTGAATAAAATCCGAGAACTTTCTAAAATTAGCGGGATTATTCCTTCTCAGTATGAATTTCTTCATGCCTCTAATGTACCACGAAGTTCGATCATTACTCTTTTCAGCACTTATACTATTGGTTGAAAAGTAAATATGAGCATGAAACGGTTCTTCATAAAAAGGAATTCGTGAGAGGGAACATCCATATCAATACGGTTGAAAATTTCTGGTCACAATTTAAGAGGACGCTCTGTGGGACATATATCCAAATTGCTCCTTTTCATGTCGGTAGATATCTGGATGAGCAAGCATTCCGTTATAACCACAGAAAAGAAACTGATGCAGAACGGTTCGTTGCGGCCGTTTCGCAGATCTTCGGTAGGAGATTGACATACTTAAAATTAATAGGGAAGGAAAATAATCCGTCTGGTGAGCGATGATTGAAAGTAAAATGGGTGGAAATAAAAAGTATCCGGCGCTTTCATAGGGTGCCGGATACTTTAAGCTGTCTTCCCGCAGTGCGGGAAGTTAGGAACGCAAATTGAACAGAATATTGTATTGCTTCATTTCCAGGGACTATATTTGTAAAGGCGATAAAGGCGGAATTTACAGCTGACATCCCCCTGTTAAACAGGGAGAATCTTAACAAAACATTTTCGGCTTCTTTGTCTCTATAGGAAAGTATAAACAAATAATCAGTTGCAAAAAAAACGATGACAGCTCAAGAGATCAAGCAATTTATTCAAGGCGGCCAGTGGAAAAGCATAGCGCCTGAACTTCGCCCAAGCTCGACTAAAACTGCTGATGGCAGCATTAAACCGTTTTATCTGACAAGAACATTCTCGTATCTGTCCGATGACAAATTTGAATTGGAGGTTCTGAATTCTGTTGACGCATATGGCAAAGTGCCTCTCGTGAAGATTCAATTAAAAGGTTCTATGCTTTGGCAAGGCGAACATCCGATCGCTGCTGGGGCGCAAAAGGTAGACTTCGCTGCCGATGAAGCGTATCTTGTTACTCCTATGATTCAGGGATTTGCTGATGGCATGAACCAGGTGGCAAGTACTGGTTTCAACAGATGGGAAGTGAATGTTCCGCAAAGTATTTTAGGAAAAACGTTTGCTCCGTTTGGACTTTTACAGGGACAAGTGTTTTCCGAGTATGATTTGGTTTACATTTTTAATGACCTGATGTTTTGGGGTGCAAGAAATGTAGACGGACGCGGGTTTGACAAAGAAGAAAACCGACCGACTAATTTGCAGATTCCTCTGACGAGGCATAATGTATGAGAACTAAAAAATATTGACAGGTGCGAAAGAATTGTGATCGGGATATTTTAAAATCTAACCTTAATTTAAGACGCACTATCTCATTCGATCCATCATATCACCTATCTTCTGGGAATAAGAAGTTCCGGCAGTATCTTCATATTGAATTTCGAGTGACCGCATAACAGCGTCCTGATTTATCTCTTTGTTAAGTCTACGAACGAAAATTTTTGTGGCTTCCTTTTCTCCAACCACTTCGGTACTGAATTTGCAGTGCACATGTTTACGATAATCGGGAAGGACCTTAACAGAAAACTTTCTGGCTTCCTTACCTTTGTTGAAAAGTAATAGATGCCAACCGTCATTGTCTGTATCCCATTGCCCCGCATAGCTGCTGGTTTTCCCATTTCCGAGAACAAAATTGGGAATAGTCTTAAGGATGAGATCTTTAGTGGTGGGTAATCGCTTCATTAATGTAAAAGTATGGCTTCAATTTATAAAATATGGAAGTTAGGCAATACGTGAGTGTCCACAAGGTATGGCTGACATGAAACGTCAGATATCAGGCATAAGTATTTTAGGCACTTTCAATTTAATCCAACAAACAATTGCTGCAATCAGGATAAATCCGGCATCTGCGATAAATGCAGCGTGAAGTCCTTTGAGAAAATTAACTGAAGATACTGGCAAATTATTCGTTGAATCGCCAATTGCAGAATTCGTGTAAAATGCGGCGACAGTTGAGAGCACTGCAACTCCCAGAGGACCACCGATCTGTTGAGCAGTATTAAGAAGTCCCGATACAATTCCGCTTTCTTCCTCTTTTACCCCGCGAGTAGCTGCTAAGGTAAGAGCGATCGAAGCAGCAGGTCCGATTGCAACAAAGAACAGTGCAATGAGTTCGTCCCGAATATATTGTCCATCGAGAGGCAGTCGTGCAAAATAGATCATGGCTGACATGAAGAGAAATAAGATTACCAGAATCGTGTACTTGTATCCCATCTTTGCAATAATTCTCGGAAGCTGCGACGCCGCAATGATAAACATTGCAACTACCGGCAGGATTGATAAGCCTGCCTCAACCGGAGTCTGACCGAGGATCTGTTGATTGTAGAGCGAAATAAAAAAGAATGAAGCCGTCGTTCCAGCCATTGTTGGAAGGGAGATAATACACGCTACCCATACATTACTCTTTCTGAAAAGCCGGAGAGGGATAAGCGGATTTTTGGAGTGTAATTCATTTCTTATGAACAATCCGATGAGGATAAGGGATAGGGCAAGAGAACCAATAATTTTTCCGCTCATCCATCCATAAATCGCAGCCTGAGTTAAGCCATATACTAAAGCCAGGAGTCCTGCAGTGGCAAAGACCGAGCCTATCAAATTGAATTCTTTTCCTACACCTTCGCGCGGAGCTTTGCCAATAATTAGTGGCGTTGCCACAAGTATGAATATACAAAGCGGTACATTAATGAAGAATATCCATCGCCATCCGAAATACTCAGTTATAACGCCGCCCATGATTAAACCAAGTCCGACTCCCCCTGCCAAGACACTTCCCCAGATACTCATTGCTATATCGCGTTCTTTGCCTTCTTTAAAGATGACCAGAAGCATCGATAACGCCGCGGGTGCTATGAGCGCCGCGCCGCATCCCTGAATTGCACGGCAAATAATAAGCGACGAACTGTTCTGCGCAAAACCTTCTCCAAACGAAGCGGCAGCAAAAATAACGACTCCGGACATCAATATAAATCTCCGCCCGAATGTATCGGAAAGTCGTCCGCCGAGTAAGACAAATCCTCCAAAGAACAGACCATACGCCGTGAGTACCCACTGCAAACTTTCGATGCCAGAAAAAGAGAGTCCCTTTTCAATCGTCGGTATCGCAACATTCACGATGGTAATATCGATAACATCCATGAGCGAGGCAACTGCCAGAATCAGAAGCGCGATACGTTTATGATTTGTGATCTGCGGTTGCGATGAAACATCTGTCATATTTTTTATTCTATAAAGGTCTTTGCCTGCTTGGATAAAGTAAAAGATCGAGTCTTCCACATTCCTTCAAAGGACTTTGTGTTTTTTGGATTTAGAATGCTTCGTTTACGAATAAATACAATTCTGAGGAATCATTGCCGAAACCATAATCAAGGCGAACGACGACATGCTCGGCTTCGGAGACGATAAATCGGATCCCTGCTCCGGCATTCCATTTAATACTGGAGAAATTGAATTCATTGACAGTACCTGCTACTTCTCCAATTCCTGTAAAGCCGACAATTCCAAATCTCCAGATTACCGGCATTCGATACTCGCCTTGGAGCACAGCCATATCTTTATCTCGGTAGCGCCCTTCCGAAATGCCGCGCATAACAACTTCGCCCCCTAATCCTGCCATCGTATAGAAGGGTTCAATGCCGCTTACAAACGTAATTAAACCTTGTAATGCGATGGTATGTGTTGAGTAAGTTGGAATAAAATCGCGTGTATCGAGTGTAAAACGTGTAAAATTAAATGAGCCGCCGAAATATTTCGAATACACCATCGTTCTGATATCTGCATATTGTCCCTGATGAGAGGAAAAAACATTATCGCGAGTATCGTAATCAACTATGACTCCCCATCCGCCGGATAATCCTCCTTTTGAGCCGGGTATATTTCCCGTTTGTAAGATTCCTCCTTGATTCGATGAAAGGATAAGATCGTACCGGTATTCCGTTCCGATTCCGGCATTGAATCCTTCTCCATCGGGAGTGCGGATGAGATTCCTCGTCATCAGTATATCTCCTCCTCTCCATAGCGGAGTATATCTATCGATCGGATTTTTCGGAGTATGATCGCCGATACCGTAAAAATCGAATGGTATTCGCTTAAAATCTAACCCGCCAAAAATATAATCATTATCATGGGAAAAATACAGTGTATAATCCATTCCGGTTGAGAATTGATGTTTCAGAGTATATGTTATTCCAAAAGAAATACTGGACGGTCTGTTCGCTTGTGGTATTGCGACATCAGTGTGTCCTTTCGACGAATCATTACTGAGGTGAAAATAATAGAGAGCAGCAGCGCCAAATGCTATACTTGTTTCAGGTTTGTAATCAATAAATGGCGCGCCAACTATTCCTTCATCCTCAGATTTTTTAACGCTATCTCCTTTATCCTGAGCATTCAGGGATCCGGTTAATGACAAAAGATAAAGAGATAATGCAGTCCATTTCTTTATCGACAGATACAGATCACCTTTTGAGTGCCATCGTTTATGAATACAAAAGATCATCAGGAAAAAAGAAGACATTCGTTCTCTGGTATTATCCCATCGATGTATGCTGTGCAACAAGTGGTGAATGCAGTGTGAATTGAGTGATCTCCGGCGGGCAGTTCAAGCGAAAAGGAATATCGACGACTCCCAACCCTCTGGAAACATACATCCGCGAATGACTTCCACTTTCCTCAGCATCGTAAAATCCATCAATGAACTTTGAGGCAAGCGAGGATAGTGTAATGGTAGTTTTTCCGATTCGGGCAAGGACGATCTGACCTCCGTGAGTATGTCCCGAAAGCATTAAACCGATCCTGGTCTTCGCATATTCATCAAAGCGGTACGGCCGGTGACAGAGCAGTATTGTAGCGGCATTATTAGGAACTCCCCGGAATGTCTCTTCAATATGGGGAGCGTGCTTACCGTTAATAAAATTAATGATCGATCCGGAATCTTCATCATCTACACCAAGGAGATGAAGTTTATCTGAGCCGACGGTAAGGGAATGGTTTTCATTGCGAAGCATCGTAATTCCGATACTTTCCAAGCCGGTAGAAATTGCATCTGAGTCTACATCATGATCGTGATTACCTGTCGAAGCAAAAATGCCATGCTTTGCTTTGAGATCACTGAATGCCTCAATAATAGGCGGAAGCTCTTCAATATGAGAGGTGACAAAGTCCCCGGGTAGAAGTATGACATCGCTTTTCAGATCGTTAATGCGTCCGACAATATTTTTCAGATCTTTTGGCGACATATAGGGACTGGAATGAAAATCACTTGCAAGAGTAACCGTCATTCCCTCAAATGATGCGGGCAAATGTGGGATCGTTACATTTTGCTGAGTGATCTCGACGATCTCTTCTTTAGCGACTGCTCGATTGCAGCTTGAGAGAGCAATACCACCAAGTGCAATCAGGCCACCTTTAAGAAGGGCTCGGCGCGATATAGCTGGGTTAAGAAGCGGCTCTCCATCGGTGATAGTAATTAATTCGGATTTAGGACTTACGTGAACCTGGATATTATTAATCATTTATTAATAAGTAAAGATGGGCTGGATCGTTTTAGTGGCGAGAAATAGTCATAACCTTCAATGATCTCGTCATAGCTATGAAGGATCTTGTCAAAACTTGATTCCCATGTTTGTTGCTGAGAGTAAAGAAAAGCTTCACACGCGATATTTTCTCTACGTTCGCGATGATCGAGCAGGTATTCTATTTTCATCGCCATGTCGGCAGGATCGCGAGGCGCTACAAGAAGACCGGTAATGCCATCGCGGATAAATCCGCTGGCACCCCCTTCATTTGCACATACGGGAGGAAGTCCGGAAGCCATTGCTTCGAGGGTTACATTGCCGAAGGTTTCCGTCGTTCAGGGGAAAGCGAAAATATCACTGGAAGCATACGTTGTCGAAAGGTCTTTTCCCCGTTGATTGCCAAGGAAAATAGCAGACGGCATCATTAGCTGAAGTTCTTTCCGAATGGGACCATCACCTGCTATAACAAGAACGAAATCATTCCGTCTTCCGGAGAGAATTTGAAAGGTTTTGGCAAGCGTTTTCAAGTCTTTTTCCCAGACAAGTCTCCCGACAAAAAGCAATACGGTCTTTCCTTCAATGCCAAGTTTACTTTTCCATGGACCACTAAAATGCGAGGGGCTGAAGATCTCAAGGTCTACACCGTGGGGAACATACTGTAGATTTTTGATCCCATGCGAACGAAGCTCATCGAGAATCGGCTGGGACGGTACATAGACACGATCGCATTTATTATATAGCTTTCGAAAGTATGACCATCCCAGATTTTCAAAAAGTGTTAAGTGATGATATTTCGCATAGCTTGCAAAATGCGTATGGTAGGTGGCAACGACGGGGATATCATGTTTCCTTCCATACTTAATAGCATTATACCCTAATGTGCATGGGCTATTGATATGGAGTACATCGGGTTTGAACTCGGCAAGCTGTTCTTCGATATATTTTTGTCCCGGTAAGGCAAGACGGTAATCACTATATAGCAGTGAGGGGGTAGAAGGAACTTGATACATCGGAATATTCCGATCCTTTTCTTCCGGAAGAATAGGTGAAAAAAAGACATGATCGATGTGCTTTTCCTTGAAATAATCTCTTAACCGATACAATACTCTCGTAACTCCATCCTGACCATATTGCATGGTCCCCGCGAATAAGGCTATTTTCATTGTTACAGTCCCCTGTAAGTATATATTTTCAGTGAGATGAGAATTCTTACGGGGAAAAGACCGTAAAATCTAAAACTTGGTTAACGTTGAATCATGACCGATAGCATTAATCCTCCGGAAATACCTGAATGATAATTAAGGAGGCCTTCGATGTTTGCCGTT
>PLXB01000342.1:3180-3841 GCA_003151215.1 Ignavibacteriota bacterium | reverse complement strand
TGTTTCACAAATCACTCCGATCCAAAATTCGATTCAAAGTTACCCCAATCCCTTCTTACAATCCACGACAATCTCATTCACGCCCAAATCCAGCGGCTACGCCGAAGTCTCGATCGTCAATCTCCTCGGCGTGGAAATCGCGCATCTCTTTTCGGGTAAAGTGGGCACGGGCGAACAACATATCACTTGGAATCCAACCGGGGTGACCGATGGGATGTACGAGTGTGTCGTTCGGATAAATGGGCAAGTGGAGACGCTACCATTAGTACTGCTATGATAACATCGCTCCGGATCGAGATTTCGACGCACAAGCATTATTCTTATTGCACTGAAAAGTGTTATTTATAGTACTTGGAAATCGAGCCATTTCTTGAAATCATCCGCGCTTTGATAAACTGAGATGTTTGTAATAATTTCTTTGTCCGGTATGCGTGAGATTTGCATTATTACTGATCCGCGTTTCATATTCTGTGGTCGTTCAACTTTGAATCCAATATCGCAATAATAAGCTTTATAGAGTTGTACTCCATCATGAATCTCGGTTTTCTCAAGTTTACGAGTGCGCATCATCTTGTAAAACTTTCTCACTAATCGCTCTGCTTCGCGTGTTTCCATTGTGATTATCGAATTGTAGTATGAAAGATGTAGAGTTTGCCTTTGT
>PLXB01000342.1:0-3175 GCA_003151215.1 Ignavibacteriota bacterium | reverse complement strand
CTTTCAGTTACAAATCTCATAATCTCACCTTTTGATAAAAACGCATCTGTTCTTGCGCCAAATGTCTTATGAATCTGACTCGCTTTCAACGGGCAAAATTGCAGAAGCCAGATTCGTTGCTTATTCATCTCTTCAATTCAATTTCTTCCGGATCGTACGAAATAACGTATCTGTCTTTATGCTTATGATCTTCGACTACAGTTGGTGTTGCATTGTCCCATTCATCGGTACTACGATTAAAAACTTCAATGGCAATCTTCGCTTTCTGCGGTAGCTTTTGCAGTTCAGTCACTAAATCAATGACTTTCTTGTAACGTGAATTTGCCATTCTGAATCGTGGTAGCATAAAAGCATTGTCGGAGGAAAAAACGTAGAAAAATATCCTCTCAGTTTCCTGTACTGAGACAGGGGTAGAGATTACATTCGGGAGTGATAGGGCGTATGATAAAGCCATAATGTCACGAACACCGTCGGACGCGGTCTTTGGGTATTATGCGGCTGGAAAATTCATTTTCTGACGCTCTTGGTAGCCGTTTCGTTTCAAAAGAAAGTGCATTCGACCGTGAGCACCTCCACAATCTTATCCAAGCGACTAAGTAATTTAATTAAGCAATATCTTTATACCCACTAATGCTTGCTCTTTTTTATCGGATATTCATCAGCTCCGTCTGGATACATTAGTTTCCATGACTCAACCTCAAGCGCCTTAGCGATCTTCTCCAAATTCTCAATGCTGATAGACCGTTCTCCTCTCTCCACATATCCCAGAAAATCATAATTTAGTTTACAGCGGACAGCAAGCTTTTCCATCGTCCATCCCTTTTGCTTACGATAGCTCCTCACATTGCCACCCACGGTCTGCTTTATGTCCATGGACGCAATTTGGCTTATAAACAGAAAAAATAGGTTGGCTTATGAGCCAAAGTGTCGTATATTTGTAAAATTGTGGACATCCAGTGTGGCTCCATGCATACCAGAGGCACATTGAAAACCGCATGAAAAGTTATCTCTTATTACCACCGGCAAGTCATGGCAACCTTTGTAGGCATGGATCTCAATGGCTATTCGAGAGCCGTGCATGTTGCTACTTATGACTGNNAAGAAAACAAACCCAATTACCGTTTACAAGGTCGGGAAAAAAGTTGGGGGTTATGATGATAGAGAACTTGATGAAGCGGATGATAAAGTTATAGAAGCTATCCAATGTGCCAAAGTGCTTGCAATCGATGCCCCCCTCGGTTATCCGAAAGAATATATCTATTTGATGGCAGATTTACCAAGTCTCTACACAGGTCGAGGTAATCACATTAGGAGATACGACGATTTGGATGGTGAGATTTTCTGGCGCAAAACCGAGAATTATATTGCGCAAGAACTGCACGTAAAACCATTAAGCGTTGCTGCCGGAAATATTGCTTTTGTCGCGTTACGAGCAATGCGCTTAATCTTGAGATTAAAACAAAAGGCTCGGAATCTCTGCGTCGTGCCATTTAATGATATGAAGACGCCGAATCAAAGCATTATCGAGGTCTACCCAGCTGCCACCCTTGCATACCGCGGGATGCGAGGACCATATAAATCTAAAAAACATCATGCTGCACTTGAACGCAACTATCGTTATGTAAAAAACGAGTTTTTCCCTAACAATGAAATACTATTGCGAGATTTTGATAATGACGATGATGCCACGGATCGATTACCTCTGACACTCTTAAATCTAACTGATGATATTCTTGACGCTTTAATCTGTCTTTATCTTGCAAAGGAATACGCCGAAGAAAATCACGGACATGTTCGTGCTGCCATGGCTGGAACTACACCAAATAGAATTCATCGAACGGAAGGGCTGATATATTATTGAGAGGTACTTTTTGAAGATCTGGAATGCAGGAATAATTTTCGTATGTTTTTTTATAAGAATGTATAATTCTATTCGCTATGATAATTGAGGGGTATCGAAAATGAAACTGGTAAATATTCTGATAATTCTCTTAGGACTTCTGATAGCATCGGAAAATATATCAGCGCAAACCAAGAAGAAATCAAAGGTATCGCATAAAAGCCAACTGGCAGAGTGGAAAGAAGCGCGTAATGGTGCTGCCATATCCGTGAAATGGAAGCTTGATGTCGGTCATGTTTCAAGTGATGGCAGCGTGTACTGCTTCATCCACGATAAGAGTGATCTTTATGCATCGGAACATCGAGTCAGTGTATACAACTGCAATATAGCAGTTCATCACGATGACGTTATAGTAGTTACAGGTGCGACTTTTGGAGTCAGCGACATGGGCGAGGTCAATCTGAATGCGTCAAACGTCGTAAATAAAGGTGTGGAGTAGTACCATGATTAATCAACAAAAGGAACGACAACGACCTGGCCGCGACTCCGTAGAAAAAATCTTTGGGGATTCATATCGGATAAAGCTCGCGCTAAAATTCTCCTGCATGTTTGTTCCAATTGTTGCGCTGGTACTATTCATATTCATTGCCTCTACACCACCCCCAGCAACGGACGCCTATAATCTCAGCATCCTATTAATAATTCTTTCTATGATATTGCTATTGTACCCTTTCATACCGATTATGATCGCTCGACTCAAGGGTAGAATTGGAGTGAATGTCCTTAACGCAATGGTCGCATCATTTGGCAATCCGGACATAGTGAAAAATGAAATAAATATTGAACTGCTGGAATCACAGACGCTGTACCTTACAGATTATGCTACCGGTGGCATTCTTACGAACCGTTGGCTAATCATTTTACCTAAAATCGATCATTTCGGGAATATTATTTCTCTCGATAATATCAGTGTGAGGTGGAAACTTGATATTGACGGCAACGATACCTCAAAGCTCATTATTCAAAAGTGCGAAGGTAAAACTTTGAAAAGGTACCAAGATAAGCGTCTCCGAAAAGCAAAGGAAGGTTATGTCTCTGAGTCATTCCGTGGTGCATTGAAATTTCTGGAAATGCTCGACTCCGAATTAAAAACAAGCAGCAAGACTGGCGCTAAAAGGGTGGGGGTAATAATCGAATAATATAGCAAATGATCGATCAGCAAACATATCGAGAAAAGTATGACGCATTGGAGAAAATCTTCAAAGATCCGTATGACGCCAAGGTGGTCAAGTGGATTGCTCGGATCGGTATTCCCTCCGCTCTGATCGCGATTAC
>PLXB01000325.1 GCA_003151215.1 Ignavibacteriota bacterium | reverse complement strand
ACTTACCGTTTATGATCATGGTGATCCGACGGCCGAAGAGCAATATATCATGGAGATGATCAATCGTGCCCGTGCAAATCCTCCGGCTGAAGGTATTCGCCTTGCAAATAGTACCGATCCTGATGTGGTTTTTGCTTATCAGTATTGGGCAACTCAGGGGGCGCCTTTTGCAACACCTGCTAACGTAAAATCGGCATTTGCAACATATCCTGCTCAGCCGCCACTTGCTTTCAACAAAGATCTTATTGCCGCGGCGCGCAGTCATAGTCAGGATATGATCGATCATAATTATCAGGGGCATACCGGTTCTGACGGATCTATGCTTTCGGATAGATTAACAACTGCAGGATATGATGGATGGGATGGAGCAGGCGAGAATGTCGCTGCGTATAGTAATAGCATTGAATACACTGAAGATGGGTTGGAAATAGATTTCGGTCAGCAAAACCAACAAGTGCTTGGTCACCGTCAGAATATTATTAATTTTACGGGTACGATCTTCACGGAAATTGGAATAGGGGCTCTTCATGGAGGCACGGGCGAGCCGAATGTCGGTACGATCGTTACTACACAAGATTTCGGCCACATTCCGGGAAATGTTTTTATTACCGGAGTTGTCTATGGCGACGATAATCACAATGTTTTTTATGATATTGGCGAGGGGCTTGCAGGCGTAACAATTACCGTTGAAGGCGGTTCAACTTCTGCAATATCTTCGACGTCCGGAGGTTATGCGATTCCTTACACCGATCAAGGTACGGTAACGGTCACTGCTTCCGGTGGTCCGTTAACTTCCCCGATCTCTCATACGGTAACTCTTAACGGTGATAATGTCAAAGTAGATTTTATTCAAGGATTTACGGGATTTCCCGATAAGCCGATACTTATCGCACCGGTCGCGGATACGATCATCAATACCGATACAGCGCATTTTAGCTGGTCAAAGGCAACCGGTGAAATAAAGTATTGGATTCAAGTTGCAACCGATAGCAAAATGTCGAAGATCATCTTAAAAGATTCAACTCTTATAAGTCCTTCGAGACTATTTCCCAAACTTTCAGGAACAGAGAAAGTTTTACTTGACGGAACGACATATTATTGGCAGGTAAAATCGAAAAATGTAATAGGTTGGGGGCAGTTTTCTACCGTTGATTCATTTTCGGTCGGTTTGCCGCCCAATGCTGTTGTATTGGTTTCACCTTCGGATAAAGCAAATGTCGGAACGACAGATGTTATTTTTAATTGGCGTCGGACGACTCCGGATGCCAGTGATTATTTACTTGAAGTCGCAACAGATACTAAATTCACGAATATTATTTCCAATGATACGCTCAATCTTGGAGTCACCTTTTTTGATACGACCTTCTCTATTGCGGCGAGAGATCTGCAGCCTCAGACAACATATTATTGGCGTGTTCTTGCCGATAATGATAACGGCTGGAACGCCCCAGGCGTAGTGCGGAGTTTTACGACAGGGGGAGTATCATCGGTTCCTCTCATTTCCGAAGGTACTTCCGGAGTTATCGTATCGCCGAATCCGACCTCGGGTCAGACTCATATTCGATTTTCCTTAGGAAAAACAGTTGATGTTTCGTTACGGATATTTGGTGTCAGAGGAGCAAACGAGAGTTTGACATCGCTCGGTATGTTACAATCAGGCAGCTATGACATCATCTGGAATGCAAAAGGGATGCCTGCCGGAGTTTATCTCTTTGAGTTATCGATAGGAGATAATCGCCGGACCGGTCGGATAATAGTTATCAGATAATAATAGAAAATTGTTGGGATAGTAAACGGGCGAAAGCCCGTTTGCTATTTTTGAAATAATTATTGATCACCACAATGACTACATCGGAACAAGAACTCTTTCAAATTAGCGATGATTTAATGAAACTTCGCGCAAAAGCTGCTGAGATCCGTCGTGCAATTCCGCCTACAGAAGTGCAAGATTATTCTTTTACGGGGCCATCCGGCGAGAAAGTCAAACTTTCCGAGATCTTTGGCTTATCAAGCGAGTTGATCCTTATCCATAATATGGGAAGATCGTGCCGCTATTGCACGCTTTGGGCAGACGGACTAAACGGGTTCACAAAACATTTCGAAAGCCGTTCAGCCTTCGCCGTAACTTCCCCTGATGATTACGAAACTCAGCGTAAATTCGCTATGGAACGGGGTTGGACGTTCAAGCTTTACTCGACAAAAGACACGACCTTCAAACGCGACATGGGATTCGCGAATGAAAAAGATGATCCAATGCCGGGAGTTTCGATCTTCAAGAAAGAATCAGATGGCAGGATCATACACATAACGAAAGATTATTTCGGACCGGGGGATGATTACTGCTCGATCTGGCATTTTTTCGATCTGCTTCCATCAGCCAGTGACGAATGGGAGCCCCAATATCATTATATTCATACGACGCATAAACACTGAAGGTCTGAGTCGTTCTCTGTCGTATATTTGTATAAGTAATAACGCATCACTTTTTCACTTTACCAACTTATAGGAGTACTTATGGATCAAGTAGTTCAGTATCTCGAACCGGTATTACGTTGGTTTCACATTTTCTGGGGCATCATATGGATCGGATTGCTGTACTTTTTTAATTGGGTGAACGGACCGTTCACGGCAACGATGGATGCCGAAACAAAAAAGAAAGTCATTCCCGAACTTGCGCCCCGCGCTCTGTTCTGGTTTCGCTGGGGAGCGGCATATACGTGGATCTTGGGAATTCTGCTGCTTGGAATGGTCTATGAATACCAAAACGTCGCTGTCGGTGATGCAAGCAAATGGACAGGTGCCACTCACCCGCTTTTCTGGAGTTTCCTGATCGTACCCTTCATCTATGATATGCTTGCCAAAAGCATTAAAGATCCGAAAGTATTTGCTGCAGTAGGATTTGTCCTGATCGTCGGTGTGATCTACCTGATGCAATGCGTCGGTTTCAGCTACCGGGGATATGTGATGTATATCGGAGCAATGTTCGGAACGATGATGGCATATAATGTCTGGTTCAGGATCTGGCCAAATCAGAAAATTATTATTAATGGATTTAAGACCGGAGTTCCTGCCGATGCTTCTATCGTTGCAACTGCCGGAATGCGTTCCAAGCATAATACCTATCTTTCTGTGCCGCTTGTGTGGGCGATGATCAATGCTCATACCGTAGGGTACGCCGGCTGCTGGCTTTACTTGCCGGGCGTGGTTCTATTC
>PLXB01000203.1 GCA_003151215.1 Ignavibacteriota bacterium | reverse complement strand
GTTTGTCACAACCACTGAGAAATATAGTCGAGAAGCCCAGGACGCTGACGATCAAACAGATCGCCTTGAACCGATCCGCACGCCATGAATATTTTATTACCGACGAGATGGAATGCGGCATCGTCCTGACCGGCACGGAAGTCAAAGCTTTGCGACAGGGGAAGATCCAGCTGACCGGAGGATTTGCCAGGATCGATAAAGACGAATTATGGTTGGAGAATGTTCATATCTCGGCGTATGAGCAAGGCAGCATGTTTAATGTCGAAACTCGCCGCAGACGGAAGCTTCTTGTTCATCAAAAGGAGATCAAGAAGTTAAAAGTGAAGACGCAGAATAAAGGTGTGACTCTTGTTCCGGTCAGAGCATATTTCAAAGGCAATAAAGTGAAGATATCAATAGGACTTGCCAAGGGCAAAAAATCTTACGATAAACGCGAGACGATCAAGGAGCGTGATGTAAAGAGGGAGATGAATCGAGAATAAGTTACGAATTACGAATTAGAAATTACGAATTAAAGATTAAGAACTAAGAGTTTGGGTAAGCGCACTTCTTTTGGTAGTTATGGGATTCTGATAATCGGATCGCTTGTGACTTTCTTTCCGCTTTTGTGGATGATCATACTTTCTGTTTCCGGTAATCCGGCAAGCAGTTCGACTCTTCCCGAGCTTTTCAAAAAAGGGTTTTCGCTCAGTAATTTTTCGGATATTCTCTCCTCAGATAATTACGAGATCTATTTTTTTAACTCGCTACTTATCAGCACAATTGTTGCAATTGGGAATTGCGCCCTATGTCTCTATGTGGCGTATGCTTTTGCGCGATTGAAGTTTAAATTCAAGAGAGCGCTTTTTACTTCAGTACTTTTGGTGCTCATGGTTCCGGTGTATGTTGTGATGATTCCGCTGTACCGGGAGATCGTTACTTTCGGCTGGATCAATTCCTACTTTGCTCTGACAATTCCGTTTATCGTTTCCCCGATAGGCATCTTCTTATTACGCCAATATATTTCAGAACTTCCGAAAGAACTTGAAGAAGCCGCGCGTATAGATGGAGCATCGCTCTTTCATATTATTCATAGAATTATTTTCCCACTTGCCAAACCCGCTCTTGTCGTTCTCTTCCTCTATCAATTCCTGAATATCTGGAACGCATTTCTTTTTCCATTTCTCTTTACCAATACTGAAGGAATGCGAACGCTGCCGGTTGCACTGACTTTCTTTCAAGGAAAACAATCGGTTGATCTGGGACATTTGATGGCTGGTGCAGGTCTATCAGCGCTGCCGGTGCTGCTTCTCTTTGCAGTATTTCAGAAAAAGATCATTGCAGGCTTGACAGCAGGGGCGGTGAAAGGATAGCTTTTGAGTCAATGGTCGGGCTAAGAGTCCGTCCCATTACGATTATTTCTCTCTCTCGATCACATAATACGAAAAATCCATCAACGATTTTTTTGCCGGTGAGTCAGGAAGATGCTCAATTGCTTTTCTTCCCATTTCGGAATATTCTTCAGCTTTCTTTTTTGCATAAGCAAGTCCGCCGGTAGCGGCAACGAGATTCATGATCAACTTTCTCTCTCCTTCGGATGCTTTGCCGGATTTGATGAGCGCGCGGATGCGGCGTTCTTCTTTTGCTTCGAGTGTAGAAAGTGAATGGATAAGCGGAAGCGTCAGCTTCTTATCTTTGAGGTCATTGCCAACGGGTTTGCCGATTATTCCTGAGGTTTTTTCGTGGTCAAAAAGATCGTCGCGGATTTGGAATGCAATGCCGACAGCTTCACCATAAGTCCTAAGCATATTGCGCTGCTCCTGATTCTCCCCTTTCGCCAAAATGCTTGCGGCGCCGATCTCACAGCATGTTGCAATAAGCGACGCAGTTTTATCGGCGATCAGCTTAAAATACGATGCTTCGTCAATATTTAGCTGGCGCGATTTCTGAAGCTGATACAGTTCGCCTTCGCTCATTCTGCGAACGGCAGTGGAAGTGATCTCCAAAAAATGATACTCGCTTGTCTCGACTGTGAGAAGCAGTCCCTTTGCAAGCAGGTAATCGCCCATAAGCACGCCTGCTTTATTCCGCCAGAGAGAGCGAATACTTGCAAATCCTCGCCGAGTATCTGCTTCATCGATTACATCATCATGTACCAATGTTGCCGTGTGAAGTAATTCTACTAATGTTGCTGCCCTGTACGTCCCATCCGTTACTCCTCCGCATGCTTGTGCCGAAAGCAAGACAAGCATCGGACGTATTTGTTTGCCTTTTGTACGGATGAGATATTTTGCAATCAGATTGACGAGTGGAACAGTCGAAAGCATTGAGCGCTTAAAGCGGCGATTGAATTCGTCGGCTTCATGCTTTATTGGGGAAAGAATTTCAGCGAGAGAATGGGGCATTGTCAGGCTGTTAATTCCTTCTTCCTACGCTGACGAGTGGCAAGTGCACAGGCAAAGACTGAAAGTTCAAAAAGCGCCCATAATGGGAAAAATAAAATCAATTGGAGCAACGGATTTCCGCCTGGTGATAAAATAGCGGCGAGAAATAATAATACGACAATCGTATGCCGACGGTAATGCCGCATGAAAGGTGGCGTTAAGAAACCGAGCCTTCCAAGAAAATACGCGATCAAAGGAAGCTCGAACACTATACCGGAAATAATGATCGTCATTAAAAAGACGGAAAGATATTTATGAACATCCGGCATGATCTTAATAAACTGCGTTCCAAAATCCGATGCAAAATCCAAAGTCATCGGAAGCAAAACATAATATGAAAATACCATTCCAATAATAAAACTCAGAACTGTATAGAATGAAATAGTACGTACATATTTTTTCTCATGCTGATGCAAACCAGGCTCGATGAATTTCCATATCTGGATAATCGTATAGGGAAATGAAAGAATTACGCCACCCCAAATAATGATCTGCATGTACAGTTCAAGCTGCCCGTATATTTCTGTGGTAATGAACTGGAATTTCGGAGCATACTTTCGTGCAGGACCGAGAACAACTTCTTCCAGTATCCAGTCGGTAAAAACAGCGCAAACGATCATTCCAACAACGATACCGAGCACTGCGCGAATTACAACATGCCGCAATTCCTCGAGGTGATCCCAGATAGACATCTCGACATCGCTCGGCGGTGCGGTCTTGGTATCGGCAGGCATTAAAATTTATTTGCGAATTATGAATTAGGAATTACGAATACAGCGGAAATCGCATTGTCAATTTTTTCACTTCTTCTTTTGTATCCGCAATGAGTTTTTCATCAGTTAAA
>PLXB01000141.1 GCA_003151215.1 Ignavibacteriota bacterium | reverse complement strand
TGGCGCATGGGCCGGAACCTCCGCCTTTTCCAGCATAGAAATTCTCGGTCGAAGGGATCACCGTTCTTGATATCTGGGTCTGTGGGCTTGAAAGCCCAAATCCAGCAGAGAAATAGGGGACATTATAAAGATCGATGGAATTCTGCAAATTCGAATTCAATCCGATCAGAGCTTGCACACCATTATTCAAGGGAATAATGGTTAGTCCGAACATGCTATCGATATAGGGTGGAATAGGAATACTCGCTTTTGGAGATCCGGGAAAATAGTTTGATGCCACGACCTTATAGACCGCACTATAATCAATTCCCTGAACGTCCCCATTGCCGGCCTGCCAGGCATATAAAATGGTGCGGCTTTCCGTTGCAGGATCGGCATCCAATAAACGGTCGAACGAGGTTGCGAGCATGACATTGTTTTTAGTGTCGAGCGCAATATTGGACATGTGGAAACCCTCTTCCATCCGGAAGACGGTTGTGGAATCGATCGTGCCGGAACCATCCACGTTGCCATGATAGAATGTAAGCGAATCATACCCCTGGGATGCACTGGACATCGTAGCCCACCATTGCTGGCCATCTGCGGAGAGCACCCCCGCCGGTTTGAAACTTGCCGCTTGACGTGCGGGAAGCATAAGATCGATAGTATCCCGAAGGAAGGACGCAACTGTAAGCGGCCAGGGTATCGTGAGTAGCCCCTGGAAGGTAATGCTCTCATTGTTTGAGTTCTGATAGTTAACGGTTGCGCCAAGAACCATACGGCCTTTAGAGGTTGAGAGGCCAATGACTGCAAGTTGCTTGACAGAGTTAATGGTGACAATACCACCTGTTAGCGTTGTTATGATATTTGCAAAATCATAAGCCTGCACCGCCTGGTCTGGCTGCTTGATATAAAGGATGCTTCGATCGGGCTTTACGAACGCCACAGCGGGACGTAAAACAGTGGTTTGTGCCCTTAACGAAGCACCAAAAGCCAAAAATACTACAAATACAACAGTAACGGAGAGTAATTTTTTCATATTGAAATCATTGGAAAATGTGACCATCGCTCCAAAAATACGAAAAAAATAGCCAATGCAAGTAAAATCGGCATATCCACGACCTGATAAATTAACGAATCAAGCTTGCCGTAGTATCTTACTTTCAGCTAACGAGAACACCGCAATAATAAAAAAGAGCACATACGCCACCGCGCATGCATAGCCCATCGTATCTGCAGATTCGAACGCATTCGAATACACCTGATAGACGGGTGTTGTCGTGCGCCCAAGTGGGCCGCCGCGCGTCATCACATAAATTTCGGTAAAGACCTGAAAACTTTTGATCGTATTCAGCACCAATGCAAATAGCAGCGTGGGCTTTATGATGGGCAGCGTCACGGTAAAGAACTGCTTCCATTTTGAAGTTCCCTCGAGTTCCGCAACTTCGTAGTAATCTTTGGAAACTCCCTGCATCGCGGCAAGGAACAGCACTGCATAATATCCGATCGAGATCCAAATATCCATTACCATGATGGCTGGCAGCGCAAGGCCAGGCTCCAACAGCCATCCGCGAGATGGCGCTCCAAAGCCCACCATTTTCAATAATGAATTAATATAGCCGCCGGAAGCATACAGATTTGTAAAGATCAGCGCGATAACGACAAGCGAAGTCACGCTCGGCAAAAAAAGCGCCGAGCGGTAAAAATGTTGGAATCGCTCGACACGAACGAGAATAGCCGCAAAGAAGAGAGCGAAGATCATCGTGAATGGGATCGTTCCGATCACAAAAATTCCTGTGTTGAGTAACGCCTGCCAAAAGACCGGATCGTGAGAGAGCTTCGCGTAGTTCCCAAAACCGATCCACACCGTCCTGTTCGTCAGCGTGTAATATTTCGTGAAAGAAAGATACAGCGCATAGAGCAGGGGATAACCCCAGAATAATACAAGGGTTATAAGCCACGGCGAAAGGAGCAGCCATGTTTCTGCGGAGAATGGCGAATGGCGAGTGGCGAATGAGCGGTGAGATTTGCTCCCACGCATTTCATTCGCCATTCTCCGTTCGCCATTCGCCATTATCGCCATAGTTCGGGTGCAAATGATCGTAACGCCACATACAAACTACAAAGCGGCAATCCCACGACATTATAATAATCCCCATCTATACGCTTGACGAACACCGCGCCGAAATCTTCCTGGATTCCATACGCACCCGCTTTATCCATCGGCGAGCCGGTGGCAATGTAGGCGGCAATCTCTTCTTCTCCGAGCTGGCGGAATGTAACGTCTGTTCGCTCGACGAATGTATGCGATTTTTTTGTCTTCGTTTCGATCAGTGCGACTCCGGTAAAAACGGTATGGGTATTATTGCTTAGGCTGCGAAGCATTCGTGCGGCTTCGACTTCATCGAGCGGTTTGCCGAGAATTTTATCGCCAAGTACGACAAGAGTATCGGCTCCTAAAACAATGCCCGGAGCATCGTTTTTTTTGCGAAGCTGCATAGAGTTCTCGGCTTTCTGGTAAGCAAGATCCTGTACGATCGCTTCGGGAGATTCGGTATAATCGAAAGCTTCTTCTATCGAAGAGGGTCGAATTTCGATTCGTTTAATACCAAGAAGATTGATTAAAGCTGCCCGACGAGGAGATAAGGATGCGAGATAGAGAACCGGCTCATGCGCCATGCTTGGATCAGCGGAACATCTCTTTGATCATGCCCCATGTCCGCTTGACTCCGGCAGATGGACTCGTCACTGATATAGTCTGTGAATAGCTGACGGCATTATCATAGTTCAGTCGAATGCGGTACTTATAAAGACCAGAAAGCGGCACTATTGAACCACTGCCGCTGGAACCTTTCATATTTGCACTGTTAATGGCTGCATCACGGTAATGATAGGTTGAATTATTTCCGGTTGCAACTACGGAGCCGATTTCTTTAAAGTCTGAAGTTTTCATATCACTGCGCTCGATGGCATAGCTCCGAACGCCTGTTTCAATCCCTGATTGCCAATCTAAAGAAATTGAATCGGTTGCAGCACTTCCTTTAAGATAAGTAAGTACCTCAGAGGAGGCAAATGCAATGCCGGCAAGGCTGAGGGTAAGAAGAAGAAATAATGCCTTTTTCATTGACTATGGTAATGCTTATAGTACAAATATAATTCCCCTGTAGATGTAACACCTCGAAATGGAAAAAGTTGTGAATTATGGCGATACTAATATCTTTGCCCTATGATTGAGCTTAGCTTCATCATTCATATTAAGATAATAAACTCCTTTCGGCAAATCCTTCCAGGATATAGTAGCCCCTTCCGGATTATTTTCAAATCGGACAGGGTGCTCAATGCCTTCAATGTCATAAAGATGAGCTTCTTTTGCAGAAAAGCCATTGATCGTAATATGATCTTTACATGGTTGCGGGAAAGTTATAGGTTGGATAATGGAATTAGATTGGGCGACGCTGCTATGCTGCTCAACGACATGGAAAGTTTGTGTCGTAATTGTATCGCCATTAAAGAGGCATTTAACCGACCAGATACCTGTATCGAGATTATAGGTTGGCTGCCAACTTCTCGGATATCCCAAATGCGAATCATTCGTCTCTGTCCATTGAGCTCGATGGAAAATATTTCCATCGGGCCTTATCCAAATGTGTTCATTGGAATCACCGGTATATGTATTCTTCACTTGAGTCCATATACATACGAATGCATCATCGGTTACCGAGATTTCCGTTACAGTTGGAGGACGTTCTATTAATNNTATTAATGTGTCGACAGTAAAGGCAGAAGTATTTGTTACTCCTGCGTCAATTAGACCAAATGTTGTATCATAAATAGGTATAGTGGAAAGCAGCGCAGCATATGGCGGAGCAGCACATTCATCGCCCATTGGATCCTGAAATTTTCCATTCAAAGAGTCTTCAACACGGAAATATAATCCTGGCCCATAATAAATATCATCAGAGGAACCTGCCATCGCCAATGTATCACCTTTTTTTACGGTTTGACCGTTGTGAACCCTAATAGAATTATCCCGGAGAAAGGCATAGAGAGTATAGAGCTGAGGATTGTGTTGAATACGAACGAAATTTCCATGACTGCCTGTATTTGTATGTAGTTTTACACGGTCCGTATCGCCGTTATGGACGCTGACAATCACACCATTCCCTGCAGCTAGAATAGGAACTCCCTGATCCATTGATTTCATATTCTTAATAGCGAAAATCATTCCTGACCAGCCGTCATAGCAATAATCGCTGCACTTAAAATTTCTGACCGAACCGGATGTAGTATCGTCATCCTTGTAAGAATAGATCCACCAATCTTTATTTTGCTCACCGCCGATCGGCATGGAAAACTGGCTTGATGCTTTCAGGGGAAAAGAAAGAGCTATAAGAAAAAGAATGAGGTATTTCATAAAATGAAAAATTTTAGTAATATAAAATACTTAAATATAAAATACTTAGATGAATCCCAAAATTGGCTGCAAAAATTCCATTAATCTCTTTCAAACATTCCAGCGATTCCTTGCCCCACTCCGATGCACATAGTAGCAATGCCGC
>PLXB01000310.1 GCA_003151215.1 Ignavibacteriota bacterium | reverse complement strand
CATTATGACCGCCCGCTTCGAAACCTTCAGCGACAACAGCATCGCAGCCGGCCTCCTCAGCTTTAAGAGCATGCTTTACGCTTGCGATAACATGAACGAAGAAACACCCAGCATCTATAAATTTCCGGGCATGGATTTTAGGATTTCCGGCACTCGTAAAAATAATTTTTATACCTTCATCAAGTGTCACGCCGATAAGTTCACCGGCATCACTGCGGATTAGAGGAATATTTACTCCAATAGTGTCAGCAACCTCTGTCGCTTTTGCTTTACGAATATGCTCGCGCAAAAGATCAGGCTTCATCGAACCGGCGCCGATCACGCCAAGCGCTCCTGCACGCGCAGAAGCTACAGCAAGTTTCCAGCCGCATGTCCAGACCATTCCGGCCTGGATAATCGGGTAACGGATGCGTAATCGTTCGGAAAGTAGTGTTTTCATAGGCTTCAAAAATACGACAATCGAAATCGGGAATGGAGAATTAAAATTAAAAACTGATTTTATAAAGAAGTTTCGAAGGTTGACCGGCTGACTATTTTGACATCAACAATGTTATATGTTTGTGAGATCAATAACTATTTTTATATACCTTATACTTTTATCCGGCTTTGCCTCTGCACAGTATAACTGGCAGATACAGATTCCTCCGACACTCAGGCATCTTTATGCCGTTCATTTTATCGATGCGAACAATGGAACGGCATGTGGTTTGGCCGGTGCCATCTTTCATACGACCAATGGCGGAACGGATTGGTCGGAGCAGAAAAGCTTTACGAATAACCAACTCAAAGGAGTATTCTTTTCTTCTCTTATGTGCGGCACGATCGTCGGCCGTGATGGAATTATCTTGCATACAACCGATGGAGGACTGCAGTGGCATGAACAGAAAAGTCCTTCGAATCTTCAACCGCTTCTTTCGACATTCTTCTTCGATTCTCTTCATGGATTTGCAACGGGATGGTACGGAACGATCATTCAAACTTTCGATGGTGGTGAACATTGGGAAAAGCAAAAATCGAATGTCACAACCTTTTTGCGAAGTATTTTTTTTTCGGGAGATAGTAGTGGTTTGATCGTCGGAGAGCATGGAAGTTTGCTGCGAACAACGAACGGAGGTAAACACGGGGACCTTTTGGAAAGTGATACCACAGAAAATCTTACCGGTGTCTGCTATCTTAATGCCTCTGATGCCGTTGCAGTCGGCGATAAGGGGATAATCATCCGCTCATCTTCCGGCGGATCACGGTGGAAATGCATCGAAAGCGGTACGAAAGAAAATCTTCGGGGTGTTTCGTTTTATAAAAATATCGGTACTGCTGTCGGCGAAAACGGTACTATCCTCAGATCAATTGATGGAGGAGTCTCCTGGAAGAACGAATCTCAGAAAAGCGGTATACATCTGTTGGCTGTTTATCAGATCGATACAAAACACGTTACGGCAGTCGGTTTAAACGGGACGATATTGAGGAAAACAGATCCCTGAGCCTATACTTTCATGAGGACGTTTTAGGCTCCGTCGGTGTTTCACTACTCTGTATTCTATTGTTTAAGAGTTAATGACCGACGAAACACTTACATCGCCCTCAAAGGCAGAAGACGAACATCTTGTGGCAGAGAATCCTTCGACGGATACTCCTCCCGCGTCATCATCATCAGCTTCACGCGATATTATCGCAGAAAGACTGGCACAGCGCATGAAAGAGCGGGAAGCAGTAAAAATTGCTGATCCGACGAAGTCTGATGAGCACACTGCTGAAAATTCACCGAAATTAGAGCGCAAGATCATTAGCCTTCAACAGCAGCAATCTGTTGACGAACCAATTGCATCCCAGACAAAGGCCGAGACAACTCCAATTGCAGAATCTCTTGCCAAAGCTACAGAATCAATCGAGTCTTCTGGTCAAGTATCAGAGTTATCTCCCGCATTAGTCATTACAGCACGAGAAAATCGTGAGAAGCCTGAAAAAGAACGCGGACGTAATCGCGATCGCAATGAGCGCCGTCTGGCACGCGAACCTCGTGCTGAGAGGACCGGAGATGCGGGTGCAGCGATACAATCAAGACCTCAAACTGGCAGAACGCCGCGCCCGGAAAGACCTGAGCGAAAGGAACAAACGGAAAGGATGCCAAGAGAGGCAAAGCCATTTGTTCCAAAAACCGGAGATAATGCCTTTGCGCGAGCCAGAAGTATGGCTTCAAAGCTCGGCGTATCGGTAGTTATCCCGCTCTACAACGAGCAGGATTCATTGCGCGAACTTACTGCAGCACTGCGCGAAGAGCTATTCAAGCTTTGCGAAAAGAATTACGAGATCATTTATGTCAATGACGGTTCGACTGACCGGTCTGCGGAAATCCTAAAGGATATCGTTGCCGGGACCTCAAAAGTTTCGACGCTTACGTTCCGCAGCAATTTAGGCAAATCCGCAGGCTTATCTNNGATCCGAAAGAGTTGACAAATTTGATCGCTAAGCTTGACGAAGGCTACGATCTGGTTTCAGGCTGGAAGAAAAAAAGACATGATCCAATTTCGAAAACAGTACCATCGAAATTTTTCAATTCCGTTACCAGTTTTTTTAGCGGTATTAAACTCCATGATTTTAATTGTGGCTTAAAGGCTTACCGCAAACAGGTTACCGATTCGCTCGATGTCTATGGGGAGCTTCACCGCTACTTGCCGGCATTGGCGCATTGGCAGGGATTCCGTGTCACGGAAATTCCTGTTACTCATCACCCTCGCCGATTTGGAAAATCCAAATTCGGATCGAGCCGCTTTTTCAAAGGATTTTTAGACCTATTATCAATCGTGTTTACAAACCGCTACGGCAAACGCCCGCTTCATCTCTTTGGCACGATCGGCACCATTCTATCGCTTATTGGCCTCGGCATTAATATTTATGTCAGCATCGAATGGTCAAGGGGGCTGACGACGCTTTCGAACCGTCCGATCCTCTTGCTCGGAATATTGCTCATGATGGTCGGCGTACAGCTTATCTCTACAGGATTGCTGGGTGAGATGATCGTCAAGAATAATGCGAAGGCACATGATGTGCCATTCACCAAGGATAAACGCAAGCCACGCCCTTCAGGAGATGGCGAGGAGCGTTCCTCTCGCCCGCCCAGACCCGGCGGAGAAAGACGAAGCAGAGGTCCCGCACCCGGGCGATTATAATTCATGCTGCCAGAAAGTTTCCTCATTCACGCCGATTGCCGTCATTTCCGCGGCGATATTCCGTGCAAGCCGCATAAGGAATTCGGCGTCCATTGCGATGGCTGCGAGTATTACGATCAAGTCACAGAAAACATACTGATTATCAAACTCGGAGCAGCAGGTGATGTCCTTCGAACAACTCCGATTCTTCATAAACTTAAATCCGATCATCCTCATGCCCGTATTTGGTGGCTGACACTTTCGCCGGAATTAGTGCCTTCAACTCATGTCGATAAAATCCTTAAGTGGAATCCAGAAAGTCTTGAAATTATTGGAGTTCTGGACTTTTCAATCCTTATAAATCTTGATAAAGATCATCAGGCTTGTGCTCTGGCTAATCGTCTAAATGCGAAGAAAAAGATAGGTTTTTTGCTTAGCCCTCTCGGAGTTTCAATGCCTGCCGATAAGAATGCTCAGGAGAAATTTGAGACCGGGATTTTTGATGATGTAAGCCTGGTAAATCATAAATCCTATCCTGAAGAGTTATTCGAAATTTGCGGTTACAAATTTTCCGGTGAGAAATATATACTCGATACGCCGGAAGAAATTGATTTTCCGGGACTTGATTTATCCCGCCCGATAGTAGGTATGAATACCGGCGCCGGAATCCGCTGGACTTCACGCTTATGGTCAACTGAACGCTGGGCAGAACTTGCAAAGAGGCTTCATGAAATGGGATATAATGTCCTTCTTCTTGGTGGACCCGATGAAGATGCACGAAATAAGGAGATCCAAAAACTTTCCGGCAAAACAGCACAATATCTTGGATTTTTTCCTCTGAAGACATTTATTTCACTCGTGAATAAATGTCAGATCATTATCTCCGGCGTGACGATGGCATTTCATATTGCCGTCGCTCTCGAAAAGAAGATCGTTCTCATTAATAATATTTTCAATAAATACGAATTCGGCGATCTCTATGGTCTCGGGGAGATCATCGAACCCGATAAACCTTGCATTTGCTACTTCAGGGGAACGTGCATCAATACGGAATATTTCTGCTTAGATCATTTGCCGGTGGAAAAGATACTGGGATCTGTCTGAACTGGAATTGACGAAAATACTAAGAATGTATGGAATAATTTATTCAAAAAATTCCATTTAATTCCATCAATTCCAGTTCAGAATTACAGCACTCTCAAATTCGCAAATTTCAGCATCAGATTCTTCTTCCCTTGATTTGCAAAATCCACCACAGCTTTTGCTTTATCGCCTTTGCCTGATATCTCAATGATCCTTCCTTCGCCAAAAATTTCATGGCTAACTCGTGCGCCGCGGCGCAAACCGCCGGAAGCAGGTTCTATTTGTGAATAAGAATCGGTTGTTTCTTCCTGAGCATATTGATTGTAGCTTCCGCGTGGAGCCTTGCGCGCAGCAAATGTCCTGCCATTAATAGTATTGGAGCCTTGAAACATACTCGTGGAAAAGATGTCGTCATTCTTCGGAGTTTCATCGGCTTCGCGGATCTTTGTGCCGTAACTGGTTGTATGCTCGGTCGCTCCGGAAAGCGAGATCTCTTTAATAAAGCGCGAAGGCATTGCCGAGTTATACTCGCCGAACTTGAGTCGGTTCTTCGCATAAAGAATGTAGCATTTCTTCATTGCACGAGTTATGCCCACATATAACAGCCGCCGCTCCTCTTCGATGGAGAAATCATCGAAGTTCGTATTCGGATTCGGGAACAGTCCTTCTTCCAGACCGGTCAGGAAAACAACCGCAAATTCCAAGCCCTTCGCTGCATGAAGTGTCATCAGTGTAATGACATTCTTCGTACCGTCGATCTTATCGACATCGCTCATCAGCGAAATTTCTTCGAGGAAAGATTCGACCGTAGCTTCGGAATTATCCTGAAAATATTCCGTGATCGCAGATAGAAATTCCCGGACGTTCTCGTAGCGCATCAACGATTCCATTGTATTCTCCTGCTTCAGCTCCATCAGGATTCCCGTTTCATCGATCAGTGCGCGAAGCAGTTCTCCGGGAGAGAGTTCTGAGCTTAGTCTGGAATATTTTGCAATTAGATTCGCAAAGATCTTGAGATTTCCTAAAGTCTTTTGCGATACATTCGGAATCATCTCCGGCGTTGCCATCACATCGAGCATCGTTGTGCCTCGCTCACGGGCAAATTGCGCAAGTTTTGTCATCGTCGCATCGCCGATTCCGCGAGCAGGGAAATTGATGACACGCAGAAGACTTTCGGCATCGGCAGGATTGACGATCAGCCGGATATAGGCAAGGCAATCCTTGATCTCTTTTCGCTTATAAAAGGCTATGCCGCCAACGATGGTATAGGGAATGCCTTGTCTGCGCAGTGCATCTTCGATAGCGCGACTCTGCGCATTTGTACGGTAAAGTACGGCAAATTGCGAAAGAGTATATTTCTCCTTGCGGATTTCATCTTCGATCGTGCGGACTACCGTGCTTGCTTCGTCGCGCTCATCGACGCATTCGACAATACGTACCGGCTCGCCCTTCGCATTCTCGGTAAAAAGCGTCTTTGGTATCTGGCCTTTGTTATTTCGGATTAATTCGTCGGCAGTGGCAAGAATGTTTTTGGTCGAGCGATAATTTTGCTCAAGCCGGAAGACCTGAGCTTGTGGATAATCGCGCTGGAAATCGAGAA